>CAYZMD010000045.1:0-10759 GCA_964479425.1 uncultured Methanosarcinales archaeon
GAGATGGTTAACTGTAATGAATTGTAAAGAAAGAATAAAGCAACAATTAATATGACGAGAACAGTAAAAGAAGAAAAACCAATTGCAATACAACTATTCGGAACCAAACTTGATAATATAAAAAAAGCTGTAAATATGGTTAAAGATAAATGCGATATAATTGATTTTAATTTTGGCTGTCCTGCAGATAAGGTCATAAAACAAGGAGCAGGAGCAGCACTCATGGAAAGACCCAAAAAAGTGTTTGAAATAATAAACTGTTTAGTTAATTCTTGTGATTTACCAATAACTGCTAAAATAAGATTGGGATATAGGAAAAAAAATTATCTAGCAATTGCAAAAGAAATAGAAAAAGCAGGAGCTAGCGCCGTAACTCTTCATGCAAGAACTGTTAAGCAAGCTTATAGTGGAAAGGCAGATTGGGATGCAATCAAAGAATTAAAAGAGAATTTATCTATTCCTGTGATTGGAAATGGAGATGTTTGGAGTTATGAAAATTATGTAAAAATGAAAGAATATACTAATTGCGATAGTGTAATGATTGCAAGAGGCGCTATGGGATATCCTGTAATCTTTAAGGAGATAAAAGAGCAAAAAAAAATTGATTTAACAAAAGAGGATAGAATAAATTTATTTAAAGAATACCTTGAATTATTTAAAAAATATCCTGAACCATTCCCACAAGTAAAAATGCAAGCTTTATATTTTCTAAAAGGATTTGAAGAATCTGCTCAGTTAAGAAATAAAATTGCAAAAGCAAAAGATATGAACGAATTAAATGACCAGATATTAAAATAAAAAAATATGATTTTAACATATAAAAAATACGAATTAAATTAAAAATAAAATATACTAAACAAGGTTTGTTCTTTTCTTAAAGAAATGTTATGTATAATATTTTTTTGGAATAAAAAAGCAGGAATGCCATTGCATCCTAATCAGATTTCATGCTTATTTTTATCAAATTTAATAGGTTTTCCTTGTAAAATATTCAATATTTCTTCTCTTATTGTTTCTTGTAATTTTTTAACATCAGAAGTATAATCAGTTCCATATTCAATTAGACAATCTGTATGAACTAATAACCTTGAAAAATAATAATACAATCTTCTTTCTTCATAATTAGAATCCAATTTAATAATTTCAGTATAACCTTTTAAAAAAGATTCTTTTCCTTTAATATCATCTGAGAAATTTGCTCCTTCAGTTCTCATAAGCTCCTCTTCATTATGCCCAACAAATGCACCATCAAAATCAATAATTCCAGAAATTTTATTATTTTTTAAAAATATATTTTTTTGATTTAAATCTATATGAAGCAATCTTGGAACAATATTATAATCGATAAGATCCGATTTCTTTTCAAACCATGAGGTTATAGGCTCAATCAAATCTTCAAAATAAGAATTTTTAAAAATATTTAGACGATAATTAATTATTTCTTTATGCATACTTTTCCAGTTATCAAATGGTCCTTTGTTGTTTGCTTCATTAAAACTTTCAACATTTTTTCCATCTAATATTTCTCCAAATTTTTTAAAAGTTATTGAATGAATTTTACCAACTATTTTGCCAAATTCATAAAAAAACAACATTTTCTTGTCATCATTCATTTTTTTAATAACATCACAAAGCATACTACCTTCGATTTCTGTAATTATTAAATAAGGATGGTTAATTATCTTTAAACTATCATCAAACTTCAAAATTTTTGGCACAGGAACGTTATTTTCTAAAAGAAGTGGATATAGATGAGCTAATTTATATCCTGTTTTCGCTTCTCTTTTATCATCATAAATTTTAAAAAAATAATTTCCTTTATTAGTTTCAACTTTAACTAAGAAATTAGCCAATGTTTTGATTTTAGTGACATTTTGCACATTCAGATTTAAAGAATTAAATATTTTTTTAATTTCATCATTATTAGCCACCATAGGAAATAAATATGTTTTAATCTTTATAAATTCAACTCATTATTCCCTAATTCTTTTATTAAAACAAAAACAAGAATAAAAAAAATGATTTTAACTATATTTAGCTAAATCTTTATCTCTTAGTTTGAATTCTATTTCTTTTAATTGACCATCTTCAAACATATTTTGACAAGATTCATTAATTGATTGTATAACGATTTCGTCACAAATTGACTGATCCTCATTCATTCTAGCAACTTTGTTCAAACAAGACATTTTGCTAATAACATCACCAAAAGCCATCCTACAATATCTTGGATTTTTTTCAGCAAAAGCATAATGGAAGAAACAATTGTTTTGTTCTGCCTGATCTAAAACATTATTACAATTCATAAATTCTGTATTAATTGCAACATTATATTGACAATCACTTCTAAAAGTTGTATCAGTAATTAGAGAACATTTAGAAAAATCATCTTTTTCTTTATAAATTTCATAATAACATTTATCCTTAAATTTAATTTCAAGGATATTATCACAAATTAATACATTATCTTCTTTTAAAGCAATTTCATATTTACACTGATTCCTTGTAGTTATATCTTTAATATCTTCACATAAAACAATATTAGAATTTACTTTAGATATTTCTAAATAACAGGCATCTCTTAGACTACCATCGAGTTTTGTACAGTATTTTTCATCATTTTCAGATATTGCAGTTTGATAACAATCAGTACCATCACAATCAATAAAATAAGTGCATCCTGAAATTAATAATAATGTTAATATAATTATTGTTTTTTTCATAGTAAATTAAGAAATCCTTACGTTTTAATATATTTTACGCAAAATATATAAATAGGAAAATAAATATTTTACCTATGTCCATGAAAGTTGCTCTTGGTAAAGAGCTTAATAGAATACATGTTATTAGGTATACAGGTATATTTGACTTTGATGGTCTATATAAAGCAATGGTTGGATGGCTTAAAGCAAGAAGGTATTGGTTTTTTGAAGATACTTACAAACACAAGCCAGGAGGGCCTTTTGGTAAAGAATTAGAAATTAAGTGGATAGCTAAAAAGAAAGTTACTGAGTTCTATGATACATCTATGACTATAAATATTCATATATGGGACTTAAAAGATGTTGAAGTTATTAAAGAAGGTAAAAAAATAAAATTACAAAAAGCTAGAATGGAAATTAGATTTGATGCAGATATAACACTCGATTATCAAAAACAATGGGAGAAAAGCTCATGGACTCAAGCATTATTTACTTTTTATAGAAAATACATTATCAAACAAGAATGGGAAAGTTTATGGTGGGATACAATATATTATAGACTACTTAAATTTCATGCATTTACCAAGAATTATCTAGATATGCAAACAAAAGGCAATGAATATGCAGGATATTTAGGTGAAGCATAATGAGTGAAAAAAGGCTAGTTATTGATCAACTTGGACTTAATTATTCTGGTGTTTTTAGTGTTAGTGCTCTATATAAAAAATTCATCGATTGGTTTCATGAAAGAGGCTATGAAATGTTTGAAAAAAAAAACACTGAAGAAATTACCCCAACAGGAAGAAATATTGAATTAGAACTAAGACCATACAAAAGAGTAACGTCTTATGCTAAAAATGAAATAAGAATTAAAGTTTTTATAACTAATGTTAAAGAAGTTGTTATTGATAAAGATGGAACCAAAAACAGATTAAATCAAGGAGATATTGAAATTTTATTTGATGGTTATGTTGAAACAGATTATGAAAATAGATGGGAGAACAAACCTTATTTTTACTTTTTTAGAGCACTAATAGACAAATATGTATGGAGAATATACACAGATAAATTTGAGACTATGATTGTTACTGATGTCCATCATTTGCATACAAAAATTAAAGCATTTTTGAATCTTTATAGGTATTAAAATGAGCGAAAAAAAACTAATCATTGACCAATTAAGGTTAAATTATACTGGACTCTTTAATATGAACGAGTTTTATAAGACAATAATGGCTTGGTTTTATGAAAGAGGATATGATATGTTTGAAAGGAGAAATTGTGAATCTATTACTCCGACAGGAAAATATCTAGAAATTGAATTAATACCCTGGAAAAAAGCATCAGACTATGCAAAAAGTGAAATGAGAGTTAGACTTTGGGTTAAAGACTTAAAAGATGTTGAGATTAATAAAGAAGGTGTAAAACTTAAATTACAACAAGGCGAACTAAGAATGACTATCGACGCTTGGCTTGTAACAGATTGGGAAGGGACTTGGGAAAGTGAAAAAAAACCATATCTGTTTTTCTTTAGAACTTTAGTTAATAAATTTATATTCAAAAGCTATATGCAAAAATCTGAAAGTATGGTTGTTAGTGATGTACATCATTTACATAGTAGATTAAAAGGATTTTTGAATATGTATAAAACTGCATAAAAAGGTTAACTTATTGTATAACGCCACCAGTAAGAATAGATCCACTAAAATATATGGTTTAATATTTCTTTTAATTATTATTATTTTAAAAAAATAAAAAAAATTAAATCATTTCAGCAGTTAATATTGTTACGTCTGATAGTGGCCTATCGCCTGCGTCTCTATCTACCTTAGAAATCTTGTCAACAACATCCAGACCTTCTACAATCTTACCAAACACCGGATGTTTAGAGTCTAGAAAGTTATTATTGACAGTATTTAAGAAAAATTGACTTCCTCCAGTATTAGGACCAGCATTTGCCATTGAGATTGTTCCTCTATTATTTAGATTTTTTCTGCCTTTAGCAAACTCATCTTCAATTGTATAACCAGGACCGCCCATACCAGTTCCATCGGGATCTCCACCTTGTACCATAAAATTTGGAATTACTCTATGAAAAATCACATCATTGTAAAATCCTTCTTTTACAAGCTTTTCAAAATTACCTGCAGTAATTGGCATATCATCATATAATTCTATTACAATGTCTCCCATTGTTGTTGATAACTTAACTTTTGTCATTTTTGTTTCCTCCTTTGCATAGCTCACAAGGCCTAGCAATAATATTAACATAATAATTGATGAAATTACTTTTTTCATTATAACACCCCTATTTTATAGAAAATTTAAAATTCATTTATTAAGTTTTTGGAAAAATTGGAAATAAAAACTACATATAATCCCTTTCTCTTAGTTTCCTAATGACCTCTTTACCAGGTTCGCCGATTTTATCAGAATCAAGAGCCTCATCATAAGAATACCATTTATAATCTGTATGTTCATGACTAAGTTTTATTTCTGCATCTTCTACATCACAAATAAAAAACACACCATATCTATGATTTGTCCCATTAACAGACCACAATTTGATATCAAAAGGTTCTAATTTTTTTAATTTTAACCCTGTTTCTTCTTTTACTTCCCTTGCCAAAGCTTCTTTATAATCATCTTCATCACTATCGAGTCTGCCACCAACAAAAACAAGAAATTTTCCATCAACAGGAGTTAAAAGAAGTAAACTTTTTTCACGCAAAATTATTGCATACTGACCGATATTTGTTTTCAAATGTTCCTTCATAATAGCACAAAGAAATTTAAATTATAAAAAACTTATGTTAAAAAAGAAAAATAAAAAAAATTAAGCAAGATATCCTTTAAATTCAGAAAATGCTTCTATTTGTTGAATGAAATCATCGCCATATTTAGATTTGATTACTTGATAAAGAAAGTAATATTATATTATTTTACCTGGAAGAATAGATTTTTTCAATTTCCTGACGAAGACTGGAAAAATCATTCCCTGGCTTTATTAATGCCTCTCGCGTCTTAATATTCACAGCAATCCTTGAATCATAATAAAATTTATTTAACCAAGTTGCTTCAGTTGCTTTAGGGATTGTACAATCATTTCCGAAGATGAATTCTTCAATTTCTTTTAATTCTTTTTGTTCTTGAAAAAAATTGCTAATTGGATCTAACTTATTCAATATTTGTTCCCCAAACACCCAACCATCTTTAATGTGTCTAGCGAATATTTCTATAAGTTCCTTATTAAGTTCTATAAATCGTTCTTTACCATCCTTTAGGCTACTTCCAAAATATAATTCTATATTATCCTCTCTTTGCTCTCCCAAATACACTGCCATAATTCTTTCTTGAGTGTCTATGGGTTTGCCAAAGAAATAAGTGCTAAAAACTCTAAATGGATCTGAAGCTATATTAATAGCGCTTCCTATTAGCTGATGCTCAATATAAGATTTTTTATATGGATTTGTATATTTCGCATTATAAATAAATTGTAGCCTCCCTAATTCAAATAAAACATTTGTTCTTAAATCTTCTGGGGTTAATCTATCTATCAATTTGTTTTCCTCAGGTGTGGCTATTTCTTTTAATTTATTTACTGAATGTGGATATGATGAGATATATTTTGCTTCCGATGCAATAGAATTGCCAGGGACTATTCCTGCGTCATAATCAGCAAATTGCTGTCTTAAAATCTCTCTAACATTTTCAGGAATATCTAAACTAACATTCCATTTTCCAATATTTTCGTATTTTTCCATTTTTACTTCCTCTCAATTATCATCTTTACTGGATAAGGGCAATAAGCATATAAACATCTCCCCTCCCAATTGGGAGACTTAGTAAAAAGATTTATAAAGAACATAATATAATCTATAAATATGGAGACAAAAGTACTTAATGAAATTGGATTTACAGAAGCAGAAAAAAAGGTTTATCTGACATTACTGGAATTGGGAAGTGTAACAGCTGCTCCAATATTGGAAAAAACAGACCTTCAAAACTCTGTTTTTTACAGAACAATACATAGATTAATGAAAAAAGGATTTGTCAGCTTTATTAAAAAAGGAAAGATAAAGCACTATAAAGCAGCCGACCCTGAAATATTATTGACATACTTAAAAGAAAGAGAAAATAAACTTCAAAAACTTATTCCAAAGCTTAGGGAAAAACAAAAATTAGCATTGGAAAAGCAGGAAGCAGAAGTTTATATTAGCTTAAAAGGATTAAAGACAGTGCTTTATTCTATAATTGAAGATGCTAAACCAAGAGAAAAATTTTATTTTTTCCAAACAGGGCCTGAGATTTATGAAGAACTACAGGAAAAATTAATGTTAGGTTATGATCAGCTAAGAAAAGAAAAAAAATTAGATGTTTATGGTATTTTTAATATTGAAAGCAAAAAAGTAATAAAAAAAGGCAGATATCCTAAAACCAGATATGTGGATTTTCCGATTCCCCCATCGATGGTTATATTTAGAGACATGGTCGTGGTAATTTCCTGGAAAGATATCAAGAATGCAAGAAGTGTTCTAATAACATCTAAAGAGATTGCTGACCAATATAAAGAATTCTTTAATTCTATTTGGAAGATGGCAAATCCATAAACTTTAAGTTAAGTGTATCCTAGTATTAAAAAATCCCAAGGAATTATTAAGTTTTTGGAAAAGAAAGATAAAATAAAAGAAAAAATTAAGCAAGATATCCTTTAACTTCGGAGAATGCTTCTATTTGTTGAATAAAATCATCGCCATACTTGGATTTGATTAGCCATTCTGCTGAAATTTCATCACCACAATAGTAATGAATTTCTTTTGTAAGTGCTGTATTGTCCCAGTTTGTGACATCATAAACTTTACCTTCATATGCAATCCAACAATCTGATTCAAAATTATGATTCTCTAATTCTTGCATACTAACAACAGTTTCAACTTCATCAATCATCCATGTTCCTGCATCTTGAACTTCTTTAACTGGTGCTGTAGTACATCCAACTAGTAATACTAAAAATAATAATGTTATTAACTTTTTCATGAAAACCACCTAAATAGTATATTAAACGGATTACTTATAAAAGTAATTATCAAAAGGATTATAAACAATAGTTTTTTTCTTTTTCTTACAATGGTTGTTTTAACAGATGAAGAAAGGAATTTAATTGATGAAGGTAAAATCTCTTATACCGAATTAATAAGACAAAGAGCACAGGATACTGCAAATACACATTGCGTTGATCATAATGCACTTGATGAAGTAAAGCAGAAAATAAAAGACGCTAATATAAGATATAGAGAAGCGATTCAAAAGAATAAGGATTTATACTCTGAACTAGAAGAAAGCAGAAAAGCTAAAGAAGTTTGCAGAAATGAAATTGCAGCTTTAAGAATTGAAAAAAAGAAACTACTTGGCATAGAATAATGTCTTTATTCAATCCTGATGGAAGTATTAAACTTCCTAATTCTTTACAAAAAGAAAAAGAGAATGAAAAAAGACGTTTAACCCAAGGCTTTTGTGTAAAAATAAGAAAAGATATTGTTTCTGACAGATCTCCTAAATCTTGTAGATTATCATTAACTTTATCTCAAAAGCTAGATAATTCTTTTATTGATAGAATATATGAACACTGGCATCCAGAGACTCCTACAAAGATAAATAAAATTTCTGATAAAGAAATTTGTATTGATATTGGCACTACCTTTTCTAGATGTAAAGATTGTCAAGAAATTATTGATAGGATACGAAGTTCTGTAGATGGGAATTTAATAGAAGACAAAGGAACTTGTACATCAAAAAAAAAAGAAAAAGAATTTTGTTATGAAGATTTTTTTGACTAAGCTAATACATCATCAACTAATTTTCCATAATCAACAGCACCATGACTTGATTTTGCATAAGCAAAAATGCTTTTACCTTTCATTGGCGCTTCCTTTAACTTTGAATTATACCTTATAGGGTATGAAGTTAATTCTGGATATTCAGTCTGTATCTGAACTAATGTATCTTTACAAATTTTAGTTCTCTTATCATATAATGTTGGAATAACTTTTGTAATCTTTATGTCATGTCCATATTCTACATTAATACTATTAATTACTGCTTCCATTTTTCTAAGAGCATCAAGACCTAAGAAATCTGTTGAAACAGGAACAAATGCCTCTTCACAAAATGAAAGTACATTTTGATTCAAAATACCTAATGATGGAGGACAATCAATGATAATAAAATCGTATCCATTAATTTTTGATAATAATCCTTTTAATAAATCAACTTTGTTTTGTTGAGCTAAATAAAATTCAGCTTTTGTTAAAGTTTCTTTTGAGGAAATTATATCAAAATTCTGTGCGATATTGACGATACATTGTTGAATTTCAATTTTTCCAGTCATTGCATCGTACAAATCATATTCTGCTTTTACTCGCAAGGAAACATCTACATTTCCTTGTGGATCTAAGTCAATTAGAAGCACTTTTTTATCTTTTCTTGAAAGCCCTGCGGCTAAATTTACAGCAGTTGTCGTCTTACCAACACCGCCTTTTTGATTAATAACGCAAATAGTTCTCATTATATCAACCTCTGTTTATTACTGAAGGGTTTAGAAAGAGGTTATAAACTTTGTGATTAGGACAAGATAGTGGGCTCGAGTAAAGCGAGATATGATAAAAAAGTTGATGAAGTAAATGAAATCTAAAATAATTATGAAAGTAATACCATAATAATCATTTAAACTTTTTAATTTTCTTTGATTTGGAAAAAACACTATTAAACGTCTTACGATACACATCAATTGTCTCGGAATCTGTAATAACCATTCCAATAAACATAGGTTTTACTCTTAATTGAAATTGAAGAGTTTTATTCGTTATAATAAACTGATAATCCTTTGAATCATTTGTAATACGAATATCAATATTTTTATCATCTAAAACCAAATTAATTCGTTTCTTAAATTCATTATATTCCTTTAATGAAATATGCTTAATAATCTTTAACAAATCATTGAATTCTTTATTATTAATAATCCACCTAAACTTCACATCCTTTTTTTGCAATTCATGATATTTACTCTTATGTATTGAATTAACTAAAAATTCCTTTCTTGAATAATCTTGACCCAAATGTTGAAAAATTTGTTTCTTATATTCAAAATACATCTTTTTATCTTCTGGAAAGAAAAATATTGGGAATTGATAATTACTAATAAAACCATCAACAATAGTAGGGTTTGGTTCTTGCTTTAGGCACTCTAATTTAAAATCTGAATAACTATTAAATGCCGTTAGCTGATTTTTATTATGTAAAATATTTGAAAGTAATTCCTCCCTTGCGTTAGTATATTTATTAATTGCATTATCTGAGAAATTAAGAATATTTTGCTCAATATCGTCTATATAGTAAATTTTACTTGTACCTCGCTTTTCTAAAATTAGTTTATAATCTAATAATTCATTAAGAAGGTCATAAATTGAGCCGATAGGAATCTTTGTTGCTTTAGATAATTCACGCACAGTATATTCTTTATTAATTAATTTCTTAATAATACGAATATGGGTAGATTTTAGTTTATATTCTTTAGTTAGTATTTCATAGATTTTATCCATTTTATAATAAAATATAGGAAATTACTTTTAAGCTTTACTAATTTTATACATAAAATCAGGAAGGTGATGAATTTGGAAAAATATATAATTTCAGGATTTAATGGATACGAAGAAAAAAAATGGGACATAGAAGAAGCATTAAAAACAGGGAATCTGATTGTTAATGATTACACCCCTCTTATTACAAAGATTATGCCAGGAGATGAAACATATATACGTGAATATAATAATGGAATCATAGCAAAAGCGAAGATTGAAGACGTAATAAAAATAAACAATATATTTCAAATAAAACTGGGTGACTTAGAAATATTTGACAACGTATTAAAACAAAGAGATTATTTTTACAATATAAGTAATAAGAATAAGCAATCACGAATAATAGAGATAAACAGTTCAGATGTTAAATATATAGAAGATAGATTAAAATAAAACTTGCAAATAAAATGAGAAAGG
>CAYZMD010000046.1:0-10708 GCA_964479425.1 uncultured Methanosarcinales archaeon
ATAAATAAACTCTACTCATATATAAATTTGACTAATTTATTTTGTAACAAGCCCTAAACTCTCAAAATATAAGTATCTAGATGTAAAAAAAAGCCCTGTAGTTACAAATATATATGGAAAAAAACTAGCATTAGTATTTTGGACTGAAGAACCTGAAGGAATAGTAATTGAAAACGAAGAAGTAGCAAAAGCTTATAAATCATACTTTGATATTTTATGGAAGGTAGCAAAATGAAATTTTGGATGTTGACAATATTAAAAGATAAAAAATTGCATGCAAATATATATAGCAATAAAACTGCTTTACTTGAAGCTATAGACAAATTCTCATACTTGCCAAGAAGATTATTTGAATTAACACAAACAGAGTCAGAAGATTTTGATTTAGCTGTTATTAAAAAAGGTAAGACGTATGTAGCTGCACTTGGTGCGAAAGAAAAGATTGAAAATAATGAATTTATTACAAAGTGTATAAAAAAAGAAATTGATTTGAAAACATTAACAAAATAAAAAAGAGGTGTAAAAATGATTGAAAAAATATTATTTTGGTTAGTTGTACTAGATGTTTTAACTTATAACATAATGACATTTAGTGCTAGTTGGCACAACAAGAAAACCCATCATTTCTGGAAAAGCATTCCTTTACATTGGATGCTTGCAGTATACTTTCTATTCATAGTTGGATGGTTAGGTTATGCATTGATGAGATTAGGGATTATCTAAAACCCTATTTTTATTTCTTTTCCATCTTTTATTTCTATTTCATTTGCATGAGTTGTTGCTTTCACATCATCCAAAGCAGATTCCAATAATTTATGATATTTCTTTTCACAAGTTATAACAAGTTTTGGAATATCAGCGTTTAATGATAATTTATTATCACTCTTATGTTTTCTAACAGCACTAATAACCTCAACAATAATATCTCCAACTTCTTCAACATCTCCATCTAAGAATTTCTTATCTGACTTAGGCCAAGATGAAAGATGAATTGATGCTTCTCCTTCATGAGCTTCAAAGAATAATTTGTAAATCTTTTCTGTTACAAAAGGCATGATTGGAGCTATCATTTTTATGTTCGCTAGTAAAGTATTATACAATACAAACTGCGCTGCTTGTCTTTGTTCTTTTCCTCTTTTATCAGGATTATATAGTCTATCTTTTACTATCTCTAGATATTGGTCGCAAAGTGATTGATAAAAGAATTTTTCAGTTTCAGCTTTTGTTCTAAAAAAATCATGAGTTTCAAAGCTATCAGTTGCTACTTCAATCAGTGTATGAAGTTTACTCATAAGCCACTTATCCATTAATTCTAATTTCGGTTTTGCTTTAATATCAAAATCTTCAAGATGCATGAAACTAAATTTACTAGCGTTCCAAATCTTATTAGTCATTTTAATGCCAGTAACTAAATCTTTTTCTTGGAAAGGTAAATCTTCTCCAAGCTTACAACTGCCTGCCATAAATCTTAATGCGTCAGCACTGTATTTATCAATCATCCCTTGAGGTTCAATAATATTGCCTTTAGACTTTGACATTTTTTTACCCTTAGGATCTAACATCCAACCATTGATGAAACATTGATTCCATGGTTTCATGTTAAAATGCATTTTACTTTTAATTACAGTATTAAATAACCAGAATGTAATTATGTCGTGACCTTGCGGTCTTAAATCCATAGGATTTTTTATTAATTTATCATAGACTGGAGTATCTTTGAATAACTCTTTTACAATTGTTGGTGTTAATGAGCTTGTTGCCCATGTATTAATAATATCTTTTTCGCCAGTAATTTTACTGCTTTTACACTTAGGACATTTATCAAGTGGTGGTTTATCGTCAACAGGATCAACAGGTAAATCTTTTTCCTCTGCCACAATTACTTCGCCGCAATCATCGCAATACCAAATAGGAAAAGGAATTCCAAAATAAATTTGTCTTGATATACACCAGTCCCAACTTAAACCTTTAGCCCAATTATCATATCTATTTTTCATATGTTTTGGAAACCATTCGAGTTCATTGCCCCACTCAAGTATCTGTTCTTTTAAATCTAAATATCTAATGAACCATTGCTTTGAATGAACAAACTCAACTTCTGTTCCACATCTTTCGTGGGTATTAACAGCGTGGGTAATTGGTTTTTGTTTTGTTAATAATTTTGCTTCTTTTAAATCTTCAATAATTTGTGCACGAGCATCTTTGATTTTCAAACCTTCGTATTTTTCAGCAAGCTCAGTCATCTTACCATTTTTACCAATTGCCATCCTTATTGGTAAGTTATGTTCTTTTTGCCATTCCATATCGTTTTGATCACCAAAAGTACAACACATGACTATTCCTGTTCCTTTCTCGGGATCAGCTTTTTTATCTGGTAAAATAGTAACCTCTAAATCAAACAGAGGAACTTTTGCTTTCTTGCCTTCTAATTTTTGATATCTTTTATCGTCTGGATGAAAGAAAATAGCAACGCATGCTGGTAAAAGTTCTGGTCTAGTTGTTGCAATGATTAAATCTTGTCCTTCAACCTTAAAAACAATATCATTAAAATGACTGTCGAGTTCTATATCTTCTAATTCTACTTGTGAAACTGCAGTATGACACTTAGGACACCAAATGACTGGCGCTTCTTTTCTATAAGCTCTATCTTTATTATATAATTCAATAAAAGACCACTGTGAAATTTTTCTACAATGTTCGTTAATAGTTGAGTAAGAAACATCCCAATCACAACTAATTCCTAAACGCTTCCAATCTTTCAAATATTTTGGTCTTAATTCTTTGTCTAAAGTTTCATTACATAATTGAACAAACTCTTTTCTGTCCATCATAGAAGCTTTTACTTTCTTTAATTTCTGAATTAAATTTTGAGTTGGAAGTCCATTATCATCTGTACCGAAAGGTTGAAGTACATTAAATCCCATCATTCTTTTGAATCTTGCAACAAAATCTTGTTGAGAATTACCAAAAGCATGTCCCATATGCATCTTTCCAGAAACTGTTGGAGGCGGAGTATCAATACTATAAATTTTCTTTTTTGAATTAACATCAAACGCAAATATCTTGTTATCTTCCCAAAACTTTTGCATTAAGGGTTCTTCAACTTTAGGATCGTATTTTTTTGGAATTTCCATGATAGTATCACCTTATAATATATAGCAAAGTCAATAATAACGGCTTTATAAATATAACGATTATTCAGCATATTAGCGTAATATAAAGAGAGATGAGAATAGTTTTTTAAGTATATGTCAATTAGAGAATATTATGAAAGATAACTACCTGAGAGCTAAAAGAACAATTAAGAAAGCAATCAAAGATTTGTTAGTTAGAGAATTAGCTTTAGGAATTTTAGAATACATTGTAATAGAAGAGTCTAAAGAGGGTGTTCATAAAACAGTACTAGAGGAGAAAATAAATGAAGGAGCTCCAAAATATGCTTTAATATATAGTACAGACACATGTATGATTTCTAGTGGATACGAAGATGAAGACAGAAAAAAGGCATTTTCATTTTTACATTATTTAGGCTTTATAAAAGGCGATGAAGAATCTGGCTATAATTCCACACTATAGATAACTTAATAAATTCTTTCTAATTTTATATTTATATGAGAAGTCTTAATTGGACTAAGAAGTATGAACCTAAAAATCCTGACGAAATAGTTGGGCAAGGTAGTGGTGTTGCTAATCTAATTGGATTTTTACGTGATTTTAAAAATCAAAGAAATAAAGCTATGATTTTATACGGTCCGCCTGGTTGTGGAAAAACATCTTCAGTTTATGCAGCAGCTAAAGAATTAGATTTAGAACTCCTTGAAGTTAATGCATCTGATTTTAGAAATAAATTAATGATTGATGCAACCATTGGAAATGCATCACAACAAATGTCATTATTTATGAAACAAAAAGTAATTCTTGTGGATGAAATTGATGGACTGTCTGGACAAAAAGATAGGGGAGGAGTTGCAGAGATTGCAAGACTAATTGAAACTACAAAATTTCCAATGATATTGACTGCACAAAATCCTTATGATCAGAAATTTAAAAATCTAAGAAAAAAAGCTGATTTAATTCAATACAATGCACTAGACTATAAAGATATTTTTGAATATTTAAGTAAAATTTGTGATAATGAAAATATTGAATTTGATGAAAATGCTCTAAAAGGATTAGCACGAAGAGCAGGTGGGGATTTAAGAGGAGCAATTATTGATTTACAATTATTATCGGCTGGAACTAATAAAATTAATAATGATGTTTTAAACGAATTAAGTGGCAGGAAACAAACAGAAAGTATGTTACAAGCATTAGTTAAAATTTTTAAAACTACAGACCCGGCAATTGCATTAAGAGCATTTGATAATGTCAATGAAGATTTAGATCAAAGTTTTTTATGGATAGATGCTAATTTGCCTAAAGAATATAAGAAGCCAAAAGATTTGGCAAAAGCTTATTTGGCTCTATCAAAAGCAGACGTCTTTCGTGGTAGAATAAGAAGATGGCAACATTGGCGATTTTTAGTATATGTTAATGCTTTATTGACGGCAGGGATTGCAACAGCAAAAGATGAAAAATATAAAGAATTTATTCAATATAAACCAACAATGAGATTACTTCGTATATGGCAAGCCAAAATGAGCAACGCCAAGAAAAAATCTATTGCTTCTAAGATTTCCTCTATGACTCATACTAGCACCAAAAGAATAACTAATGATTTTGAAATTTATAGAGGAATGTTTAGACAAAAAGAGTTAGGAAATAGTCTAGCAAAATATTTTGATATTGAAGTTGATGAACTTAAGTGGATGAGAAAATAAAAAAGAAAAAAATTAAAAGAATAATTCTTTTACTACCCAAATTGCTAAAGCTAACCAAACAAGCATTGGATACCAAGCAGCTTTTATGTCTTTAAGTACTTCTTCAGACAATTTAACATAACCTTTTGGATACGCTGCAATTAGTAATGCTACTAGCATCATCATAAAAATTCCACTAACAAAAATTTGCACAATTGTTATTTCCATTAACAGATAATAACCAAGTACAACAGCAAGAGCACTAAAAATAACACTTGTCATTACTTTATTACCCATCCAAAGCTTAACAAACTTCATTAAGCTTTTTGGCTTCACAAATGGTACCATTAATATTTTTAATAACATTCCGATTGCAAAAATAGCTGCAATTATTTCAACTGGAGTCATATAAACTCACCTCTTTTTAGATAATATTGTTTCGCTAATATATAATCTTTATTGAAAAAAGATATAAATAGAGTTGTATTCTAAGCATATTATGAACTTTCAAGCCAAAGATAAGGTTAAAAGAATCAAGATAGCAAAAGAGCTATTTGAGAAAGGGTTTTCTCATAAAAGACTGGCTGATTACTTTGATGTCTCTGAAGATACTGTTAAAACATATTTAGAATATGATATTATGCATGATGGGAATAAAGAAATTATTGTTAAAAAAGAGATTAAACATGCTACATTAAGTGATTTTACTGATAAAACAACTACAATGGATAAAGTTCTTCCCAAAATGGAATCAATGGGAGATAAATGTAAGCTTTGTAATGAATATGCCAAATATGATAATATGGTTAGATGGGATAAAGAGACTATATTATGTAAACGATGTTATGCTACTATGGACAGAGAGAAGATGAATAGGCTTAGTAATATTTAGCCTTTCCATTACTTCCCATAATTTTCATTCTGTGTTCTACTGTATATTGAGTAAAGTCTCTTGCAGGTTTTAAAAAATGACGCATGTCAAAATCCTTTTTATTCCTAGTATGTTCTTTTACTTCGCCAATAAAAGCCAGTCTTAAATCTGTATCGTTATTTACTTTATTTACGCCATGCTTTACTGCTCGTCTTAATTCAACTTCATCTAAGCCATGAACTCCTTTAATATCCATGCCAAACTTTTTTGCTTCATCTAAAATAAACTTAGGAGTGCCAGATGCTCCATGAAGTACTACAGGAATATTTGTTTTATTTTTTACTTGCTTTAAAATATCTAATCTTAATTTTGCTTTCCCTGCAAATTTGTAAGCGCCATGACTTGTTCCAATTCCTAAAGCTAATGCGTCAACTCCTGTTTTTTCAATAAAATCTATTGCTTGATCTGGATCTGCATATTGAATAGTTTTGTTTGAAACATTTTCTTCAGTTCCGCCAATAGTTCCAATCTCTCCTTCAACAGAAACATTTTTTTTATGCGCTAATTTTACAACACGTTTTGTATTTCTAACATTATCTTTATAGCTTAATTGACTACCATCAAACATGACTGAAGAATAACCAATCTTTATGCATCTTTTAATATAATCAATATCTTTTCCATGATCTAGGTGTAAACAAACTGGTAATTTTGTAGATTCTTGAGCAACCTTTGACATTGCATGTAAATAGTCAAGACCTGCGTAATCAATCGCGCCCTGCGACGTTGCAACAATTACTGGAGACTTTAGTTTATTTGCTGCCCCAATTATTGCTTGTAAAACTTCCATATTTACGAAATTAAAAGCACCGACTGCAAAATTGTGTTTGTTTGCTGGAGCAAGTATCTTTTTTAGATTAATGAACATGATTACACCTCTTTCTAATATAAAAAATAAAGAATATATAAATTATTCTATAATATCTTTTCCATTTCTTTGGCAAAAATCTTTGCCCTCTTTAATGATGTTTGAGCCTTTGCGTATTTTTTTGCTTCACCCATATTATATTGAATATGACTTCTTTTGTTTCTCTCAAAATCAAGTGATTCAAGCAATGAATCAGTTTTTATTCCTGCTAATATAAGTGCTTCTTTGCGATTATCTTCATAATCTTCTAATAATGATTCTTCTAATTTGTTTTTCACATAAACAATCATTGCATCACTTGTTACCTTATGCACAATCTTGTCTCCCACTTTATATCCAAACTTTAACAAAATCGCATTAGCATAATAGAACATAGAATAATATGAGCAAACAATAGTCCAAAGGTAAGAAATCTTTTGATTATTAACTTCATCTGCCACTCTAAGACTCTCTTTACCATTATTAATCAAAATTTTAAGAACGTGTTCATTCAAAACTTTTTTAATCAATAAGCCGTCACTTAAATAAGACTTGACATTTTGTTCAGCTTCCTTTATTCGTTTTTTATCTAGCATTCCTTAACAACCTATAATATTCTTCTATCCCTATTAAAATAATATTATTTTTTACCGCTTCACTTACAACTGTAAATTCTTTACTTTTTAACATTTGAATAAATTCTTTTTCAGTTATATGTGTAAAATCTACTTTATCAGGCAACAATGAAATAGTTGATTTTATTTTCCTCTCATCTCCACCAATGAATAATATATCAATGTCTGAATATTTCCTTGTGTTCCCTCTTACTTGTGATCCAAACAATAATGCAATGAAACAAAAATTGATATCAGCTAACATTTTATGCAAAACTAAAAAATCTCTTTTTTTTAATAATTTATTTCTTCGTTCATATTCTGCTTCAAAGACTTTACTGTCAAATTCATTTAAAAATTTACTGATTTTCGAATTACCTATTTTTGTGATTTTAATCAAACCTTCCTTTTCAAGAAGATGTGTTTTTTCATAAGCAATCCTGTAGTTTATTCCTAAACTTTCTGAGATTTTTCTAATTGTAAAATTACTTTCTTTATTATCTAACAGTAATTTTAGTATTTTTATGTCTGAATTCATAGTTATTACCTTTTGTAAGAATACTATTACTTAAGGTAATATATAAATGTTTAGGTTCTTTTTTGTGAAATACAATAATATAAAAAAAGGAAGTGCATATAATTTTTAAAATTTGAGCTTTGATGAATGAAAATCTGATTGATTTTTAATCTTTTAAGCTTCAAATCAAAACTTTTTTGCCATCTTCCGATGTGGTTACTAGACATAATCATCTAGTTTGCACTTCCTTTTGTCGTGAGTTATGAACCAACGACCGTATTGATATTCATGTTTTGGATTTCTGAATCAAGTTTCTGCTTTTTATTTTCCAAATCAAGAATTTTATCTGTTATTGCCAACTCATCCATTTTTTCAAAAGATGTTTGATCTGTTAAATATGAATGTGATTTTGACAGTTCCATTAATTTTGCAAGCTCAATTCTCATCCATTTGACTTTTAAAAGCTTAATATCAATGCCTTTTTCAACATTCAAGTTATTTATTTTGGTCTTAATATCAAATAAATTACCTTTGATTAATTCTATGTTTTTTGTAACATCTAATATTTTTTCTTTTTGATTTTTAATAAAATCTGCATCTAGCTTTTTTATTTTATCAGCAGATAACTTTTCTTTTTCCCATCCTTTAAGTACAAAATCTTTTCTATAAATTTCATTTCTTAATTCAATTTTTCGCAATATATTATGTTCTAATTGTTTTACTTTAAACAATAATTCAGATAATTTAACCATATTCCAATCACCTCACCATATTCACCGACGATAAGATAGTATAAAAACTTTCTTATTTTGTGATATAAAGTTGTTATTTTTGATTGAATTGTTTAAGAAATATAATGATATTAATGAAAATTAGCATAGAATACAATAATGTTTATTAATAAAAGGAAATATGGATAATATTATTAAAATTTAAAAAATATTATAATGTCACTCATCCACAATCATAAATAATATGGATTTATGACTTTATAATTCAGAAATAAGGTGATTTAAAATGGATGATTTAGAGATGAGAAGAACTTACGAGAAATTAAAGAAAAAACATATAGGAGCATATATTCATGAGATTTGTGAAGAACTAAAAGAAAAAGGAATAAATAAAGAAGAAATTAATGATTGGATAAAAAAAGAGATGCAAAAAGGAAATTTTTATAAATTGGGAGACTGTATCTTTGAAATATAAAAATTGAAAAATCTTCTTAAACAAAATTTATCAATAACCTACGAAAAAAACAAAAAATGTCTAAAGCCGTCAATAAAGAAGAACAAAAACAAGTTGCTTTTATTATCTTAAAAGCAGTTAAGTATCTACAAACAGGTAAAGATAAGCTGGCTTCATTTTTACGAGGATCCCATTCAAAAATTGTTAAAGAATTGGACAAAAAATCTGGTTATGGAGCTCTTTTTTTGCATAATATTCCTATAATTAAAGGATTTATTGATCAGCTAAAAGAAATGGAATTCATTAAATCTTATTTTATTCAAACCGAGACTTATTCTTATCCAATTATTATCCTTACTGAAGCAGGCAAAAAAGTGTTAGAAGAAAAATTAGAAATCCCTCTACAAATTAGAAAAATAATAAAACCTATAACAATTGGCGACTCTGAAAAAAATACATACTCTCTATTTGAACAGGGGTGTAAACCTAATGAAATAGCTAAAAAAAGAGGTTTGGTGATTTCAACTGTTTTTGGACATCTTCATAAATTTATCTCTATAGGAAAAATTAGTGCTGGACAATGTGTTTCTAACGAAGTAATCAAAAAAATATTACAAGCAAAACAACAAATTTTGAATAAATCATCGTTAAAAGAACTTAAAAAAATTCTTCCTGAAGAGATTACCTATGAAGAAATAAGAGCTGTACTTGCAGATAAATCATTATACCATGAAAAAAGATAAAATTATTGTAAACGGAAAAGAATATGATGTATATATTTATCAAGAACACAGAAATAATACAAGAGTTTCTATTGGAAAAACAGGGATTAATATCCGACTTCCTTTAAATATGCAAAGAGAAGAAATATTCAAAGAAGTTTTACGTCTTAAAAATTGGGCTATCAAAAAAATTAGAGAAAAACCACTAAATTTTAAAAATAAAGGTGCAATAATTTATCAAGACAAAGATATTCTAAAAGTAGGAAATGAAGAATATATACTGAATATATACTTCAGTGAGAAAAAAGGTAGTTCTGCCAAAGTAATAGGAAATATATTACATATTAATGTGTCAAGCATCATCCCAAAAGATATAAAACAAAAACATATTTCTATATTATTAAGTAGGATTGTTGCTAAAAAGAAAAAACAATTTATTGAAGAAAGAATACGACAACTTAATGAAAAATACTTTAACCTTAATGTTAGAAAAATCTTTTTAAAATATAATACATCCAACTGGGGAAGCTGTTCTAATTCCAATAACATTAATATTTCAACTAGGCTTCTCTTTGCCCCAAATGATGTTATTGATTATGTTTGTATTCATGAACTTGCACATTTACAAGAAAGGAATCATTCAGCTGCTTTCTGGAATTTAGTGAAAAAAGCAATGCCAGATTACAAAGAAAAACAAAAATGGCTAAAAGAAAATTCAGATAAATGTTGGTTCTAAAAATGAAGAAAAATGCAATCTTTAAAATTTAACAATCCGTTTTTTAACCTTAATCTACAAATAAAAAATCATGTCATTTTTTATGCCTTACAAAAAAACTTTAAAATAATTACAACATCCCAACATGTTAGCATTTTCAAAAAAGTTAGGTTCTATCTTTTCTTCAATCACTGTAAATATTTCTAATCGTTTATAAAATTCCTTGTCTTTATCAAGACTACATATTTCTTTAATAGCTTCTATTTTTTTATCTAGTCTTTTAATTTTTTCGAAATCATCCCACCAATCATCTATTTGCTTTTTATATACTGAACCGCAAATGAAATTTATAACTTTTGCGGTTGATACACTTAAAAA
>CAYZMD010000047.1:0-10509 GCA_964479425.1 uncultured Methanosarcinales archaeon
TTGCCTTTTCTTGCAGCACTAACACTAACCATTAATTCAGGGAGGCTAGTTCCAATTGCAACGGCTGATAATGCTATCATGCTTGTATCAATACCCATATTAATAAAAATAGGATTCTTTACAATTGCAATGATTGCATCAATAGTATATTTAGCTCCATAAAAGATTCCAATTGCGCTGATGGATAGCATTCCAATCATTTTCCATTGAAAATTTGGCCTATCTTCTTTGGCCTCATCACTTTTTTGGTTGATGACGTATACCATGTATATGATATAACCTAGAATGCAAATGATAGCTTCACCGAATGTAAATAATCCGTCATTTATTGTAAAGAATAAAATAAAGCTTGCAATTAATAATAATGGTAAATCAACGTCGATTAAACTCCATTCAACCTTCATAACTTTTTTTGCAAAAATTGCTGCAAGACCTACGACAAATAATATATTTGCAATATTACTACCTATTGCATTACCTGCAACAAATTCTGTTGTACCTTTAAGTACTGCTATAATTGAAGTTATTAATTCTGGCAGGCTAGTTCCAATGCTTACTATAGTAACTCCGATAATAAATTGAGGAATTCCCATAACCATTCCAAGCTGTTCTGCATATTCTGTAAAAATATCTGATGATTTAATGAGTAAGCCTAATGCTATAAAGAAAATACTACTCCATAAAAAAAACATATTTTCTGAAAAATAAGAAATACCTGTAAGTATTGTAATTATTAGTAAACTAAAGAAAAATTTATACAATATTTTATTATTCCTAAATTTTTCTTTCATTTGCTTAATAAGGAGAATTTGTTTATAAAACTTATTAGTAATTAGTTATCTTTTTATTCTTTCTTTGTTTTAGGCTTTCTATGTCTGAAGAAAAAGCAATTATTGTATTAGAATTGATGTTAGAAGCTTTAGAATTAAAAGATAAAGATAGAATTTATAGTTTAAATGAAAAGTGTACTTTGCTTGATGAAGAGTATCTAAGAGATAAATATCCATGGGAAACTTATCAATTGTTTGATAGTTGCAGAGCTTCATGTGTTATGGCTGTTAATATGTGTTCATCAATATATTCAATTTGTGTTGAAGATGCTGAAGATAAATTCTATGAGTTTAAGAAAAATTTAACCGCCAAAAGCTTGAAGTAATCCTCTAAAGACATGAAATCCATCAAATCCAGGTATTGGTATTAAGTTGAATGCGAACAAGAACATATTTATTTGTTTTGTTAAATACCAAATTGCATAATGTTTTTTTTTAACTTTTCCAGACTTTAACATATAAGCACTAAATCCCCAAATGATTGCATTAACTGCTGGACCTGCAAAAGCTACTAAACTCATTTGTAATGGTGTTAAGATTGCTGTTGATATGCTAACATATGCTGGAACGAAAAAGATTATTCCTGTATTCATTGCAGCAAGTAGTGCACCAAACCCTAACCAGATATATGCTGCATGAAAAGTAGCGCTTGCGCCAAATGCCATAGCAACGAATTTATGACCAAACTCATGAAATATTATAGCAGGAGCAGCAATTATCATGGCTTTTTTGAAAAGTTCAAGATCAAAACTATTGTGTTGTTTTAGTGGATCATAATTATTATGCGACTGATGACGCATCCTTGCTCTTTCTAAAAGCTTTGTAAATATGAAACCGACAACTAGAGTCATGAATATCATATCTTTAATCTCTTGAAAACTTAAAATAGCCATATTTGAAATATTAAAGTTCATGTTTTTTAAATCTTTCTACAGCAAAGGTTAGAATAATATTGGATCTCAAATAAATTATGTATTTGTTTCTTTATTTTTATGTCTAAATTTGTTTTTGTATACAATAATTCTTCGATTATATCTAAGTTGTGTTCTCTGAAACCTGACCAATGATTGGGATTAAATCTTCCGAATTCTAATTCGCAATCAATAGCCCCACTATGATAAAATCTAATATGACATTCAAGATCTTTACTAACCATAGACACAAGACCTGCAGTTTGCTCTGGAAAAATTAATTGCCAATATGTTCTTTTAAATCCCATTTTTAATAATTCATTAAAATACGTTTTCTGCAAATGTCCTTTTTGGTTTTTATGAAAATATCCTTTAACAACTTCTGGTTTTAGCCAGCCTGAAGGATATTTTAAGGCACCATAGGCTAAATCATGAATATATGATAGACTTGATTTTTTCATAATTTAAGAAATATCAGTATAACATAAATAAGTTTGGCATAATTTTATAAATAACTTACTCAGAATCATATTATAGGAGTTGATATTTATGAAAGTTACAAATGGGAATAAAGTAAAAGTGCATTACACAGGAACACTTGATGATGGTACTAAATTTGATTCAAGCGAAGGAAGAGATCCTTTAGAATTTGAAGTTGGTAAAGGTATGGTTATCAAAGGATTTGAAGATGGTGTAATTGATATGGAAGTTGGTCAAGAAAAAGAAATTCATATTAAATCTGAAGATGCTTATGGACAAAGAAATGAACAGTTAATTCATAAAGTTCCAAGAGCACAATTAGGTGATAAATTGAAACTCGAGAAAGGTATTACTTTAGCAATGCAAGCACCTGACGGAAAAGTTTTAAGCGCAACTGTTGCTGATTTAACTGATGATGAAGTAACTTTGGATATGAATCATCCACTAGCTGGAAAAAACCTTAATTTTAAGCTTAAATTAGTGGAAATTAACTAAATTTCCACACTGCTATCTTTTTTTATATATTCTATATTATATTATTTAATAAGTATTATATATTAGTTCTTGTATAATTCTCATATGGGGTGTATATTATGACTGATTTAATTGCATGTTTATCAACTGGAAAAGGAACTTGGGGGCATGTTAAACGGGTTATTGAAGAAGAAAATTGGGGGAAAATTTTCGTTGTTACAAATCAATTTGGTTCAGACAAATTCGTAGCAGGAAAAGATTTTACTAAAATTATAATTGATCCAATGCTTTCTATTAATGATATGTCAAGACAGATTCAAGAAGCAATTAAAGGTAAAATTAACGAGAAAGAACTTGCTATTAATCTTATTAGTGGTAGTGGGAAAGAGCATATGGCTTTGATGTCTGCTGCAATGAAAATGAAGCTTGAATTTGACCTAATGGCTCTAACTAAAGAAGGCATTACTAAAGTTTAGGTTACCTTTTTATTTATTCTTAGCTTATTCCTGATTTATGAATGTAAAAGACACTAAAGATGTAATTGGAATTGTAATAGAATCCAAAGTTGAGCTCGATTTAGATAAGTGGATTAGAAAATTTTATAGAACATATGAAACCTTTATGGGAGCTAAAGAGACTTCAGAAAAAACTAGATATAACATACATTCTGATATGCCTGATTTAGATAAAATGGGTAATGAAATTGATGATAAAAGAATTGTTTCAATTGATGTAATTTGTCATAATACACCATCTATAAATTTACAAATAAATTCTGATATTCCTGAAAAAGTAAATAAGAACATTAAATATGTGCTTTTGTTTAGTGCTAAAAATAGTTTAGATTCAAGGCTTGAGTGTTTTAAATTTAAAACATACATAGAAAATAAAACAGTCACAAGTATAGACGAATCAACAGTTAACGTAACATTTGACACCTCTTATAATAAACAGTATGATGAAGATGGAGAATTAAAGACACAACAAAAAAATGGCTTTCGAAAAATCCTAAAATGGATAAGAAAAGATTATATGACTCCTGAAGATTATAAATTTAACACACCAAAACGAGAAGGTAATACATTAGTCTTTTCTATAGGGGAAGGGAAGCTTCTAATTGAAAAAAAATCAGACAGAGAATATTCTATTAAATATAATATAAAAGGATACACTAAATACGCAAAAAGATTATGTAATTATGTTAATAAATTAAACTAAAGCGCTAACATAAATTCTATAACCACTTTTTTTAGCAACATCCTTGCAATTACCAAATACTTCCTGCATCTTTTTCATGACTACTTTTCCGCCTTTTTGATGTCTGAATACAATTTGAAGTATCCCATTTTTTTTAAGATGATGTTTACTTTCCTCAATGATATCAAAAGTTAATTTTCTTCCAGCAACATATGGTGGGTTGCATAAAATTGTATCAAACTTTTTAGTTTTTAATTTTTCAAATAAATCTCCTTGTAATATTTTTACGTTTTTTAATTCATATTTGGAAACATTTTCTTTTGTTAAAACAATTGCTCTTGTGTTAATGTCTGACATCACAATTTTGCATGATGGAAATTCATTTGCTATTACTACGCCAATAACTCCATATCCACAACCTAAATCTAAAACATCCCAATCCTCATGAATTAAAGATTTGTCTGCTAAAAGTTTAGTGCCATTATCAACTTGTTTTATAGAAAAAACTCCACTACCAGAATTAAAATCATACTTCTCACTTCTAATTACTGCACTAATTTCTTCACGCTTAAATTCTGAAGTTTGTTGTTTGTCAAAATAATGTGGCATTATATCATACCATACCATTGAAGAATAATTCTATCAGTAGCTCGAAGAAGTTCTGCTCTATCACCCTGGATTGTTATACAAGTTCCATTTAGGGTGATTTGAGTTGGCTCTGCTTCTTTTAGATAAACTACAGCAGCATCTGTATTACAATCTACAATTGGTCTGCTATAACATGTTTCTGTCTCGTTCTTAGAACACGCAGCAACAGGCGCTATTGACATTGCTCTTGCCATGTTTAAACTTAATTCAGCAGCAGATAAAGCTACATAGTCAAGTCCATCTTCTGCAGGATCAAATGTAATATAGAAATGCTCAGCATCATTGAATTCTTTTTCATTAATTTCTCCTTCAACAGTAATATTTGCTACTTGTCTAGGATTAAAATGTAAGGGGATCTCAAACAAATATTCTTCTCTTTGTAATTGAGTATACCATAAATCGCCTACTCTTACAAAAACAAAGCCATTATGTAAGAAATTATCTTCTGTCTCTTCTCCTGCAAGAGTTTTTGCAATCATATCATCAAGAGTAAGAATTTCAGGAGTACTAGTACATTTCCCAATAAGCATAAGAACTCCAATTATTGCGATAAGGCCAATACTCATCCAGATAATTTGTTTAACTTCCTTATCCATACCACTGGATTTGGGTTTTTCTGTATGATTGTTTAATTTTGTTTGTTCTTCGAAATGGGACACATTCTGTTCTTCAAAGCTATTCTCTTGTTCATTTATATGCTCAATAGTGTGTTCATTCTCATTCATCTATAACACCAAAAATATGATACAATAGTCTATCTTTTGCTCTGATAAAATCTATTCCATCTTTTGAATAAACTGTAACACAATTATCTTCACTAACGATTTTTGTTTCATTATTCAAAACAAAATCAATAACTGGACTATTTGCTGTTGCATCTTTGCAAGTAATCATTGATATATCAGTCATGCTTGTATTTATTTTTAAACCTAAAACAGTATAGTATCCTTTTTTCTGTAATCCTTTTTCTAGTAAGAATCTAGATTGAGCAATATTCTGTAAGAAATCCTGAGTTGGATCGTATGTTAATTGGATTACCTTTTGTTCAAATATTTTTTTAACACTTTCATCTAATTTAATGTCTTCTACGAACTGAGGCATATAATTTGCTCTAACTTCCTCGCCGTCTACTTTTGTTACCCAATCATTGCCTTGTTTACTGAATTTAAAATCATTATATTTCTCAACATCTTGAGAATTTCCGACCCACATATAACCAAATATACTACTTACCATTATAAAAATTATAGTGTAGCCCATAATATTAAACTTTTTTTTTTCTTTTTTCTCAGTTTTTGAGTTCCTTTTGTTATGTATATTATACTTTTTCATTTTAATCAAGAAATCAATTTATTGTTTATAAAACTTTTGTATTGATAATTTATAATAAAAGAAATAGCAAAGTATATAAAGAGAAACTTGATTTTTATAGTTAATAATCAAAAGGGGGATTGGCTTGAATAAAATAATTATCGAACTAAAGAACGTTTGGAAAATCTATACAATGGGTGAAGTAGAAGTCCCTGCTTTAAAGGGGATTAACCTAGAAGTAAAAGATGGTGAATTCTTAGCTGTAATGGGCCCTTCTGGAAGTGGGAAGAGTACTGCTATGAATATGGTTGGCGCGCTTGATGTTCCTACACGAGGTCATATTTTTCTAAAAGGTCAAGATATTGCAAAATTAACAGAATCAGATTTAGCACAAATTAGAGGAAAAACTATTGGATTTATTTTTCAGCAATTTAATCTTATTCCAACTTTAACAGCTTTAGAAAATGTTATGCTCCCTATGACATTTCAAGGTTATACTAGAGAAGAACGATTAAAAAGAGCTACAGAATTATTAACTGAAGTAGACTTAGGGGATAGAATTCATCATAAATCTACAGAACTTTCTGGTGGTCAGCAGCAAAGAGTTGCTATTGCAAGAGCTTTAGCTAACGATCCTGATGTAATACTTGCAGATGAACCGACAGGAAATCTTGATAGTAAAACTGGAGTAAATGTTATGGAATTTTTAAAAGAATTGAATAAAAAACATGGTAAAACAATTGTTATGGTAACTCACGATGAGGATACTGCAAAACATGCTCATAGAGTAGAAATTCTAAGAGATGGCCAATTTATAAAAAGGAAAGGTGCAAAAAAATGATGAAAAAAATTATGATATTTTTGATTTTAAGTATGATGCTTACTACTGCCGCTAGTGCGGGACTTGTCTCTGGCGGAGTAATGGACGTAACAATGTTAAGTCAAGAACCAGATCCAGTACAACCTGGAAAAACTGTAGAACTTAGGTGGAAAGTTGAAAACATAGGAGAAAAAATAGATGATATTGAATTCAAGATTTTACCCGAGTATCCTTTTAGTCTTCTTCCGGGAGATAATGGACTTAGAACAGTAGGTAGTCTTTATGGTCGTCAACAAGGAGATGATGCTGTTATTTTATATTTCAAGTTAAGAGTTGATGAAAAGGCAATTGAGGGTATAAATGATGTTCGTTTGCAATATAAAAATAGAGTAAATGAGAACTGGAATACTTTAGGTCCATATGATGTTCGAATTCAAACTGATGATGCAATTTTATCAATTGTTAGTGTTGTTTCTGACCCTGAAACAATTGAACCTGGAAAAATGGCTAATCTTAAAATTAAGATTAAGAATGAAGCAGATTCAGCTATTAAAAATGTAAAAATAAAATGGACTCCATTAACTATTACAAGTGGTACAACTAGTATTGTAGAACTTCCATTTACACCAATTGGTTCAACTAATGAAAAAACAGTTTATTTGCTTAAACCAAAAGAAGTTGTTGAAGTTGATTTTAAAATGATGGTTAGTCCTGATGCAGAATCTAAATATTATAAGGTTCAGCTTCTTGTAGACTATGAAGATGAACTAGGAACTGATTTTAGTATTGATAATGTTATGGGATTAATCGTTGGTCATAGCCCAAAAGTTACAGTAGCTCTTGAAAAAAGTGAAATAACGCAAGCTAAACAAAAAGGTGAAGTATCAATTAGATTTGTTAACAAAGATGTAATGGATATCAAATTTGTTAATGTTGAGCTTAAAGAAAATGATTGTTATACAATACTTTCACCAGCACAAGATTATCTGGGAAACATTGATTCTGATGATTTTGAAACTGCATCATTTGAACTTTATGTTAAAAACTCTGATTGTGTTCAGTTACCAGTAGAGATTAATTATAAAGATGCAAACAACAATGAATATAATCAAGAAGTTTCACTTTCTTTGCCTTTATACACTGATGAAGAAGCAATTGAATTTGGACTAAAACAAAAGCAAAGTATTGTTGGACCATTTATTACATTACTAATTGTTATTGGTGGTTTATTCTGGTACTTTAGAAGGAAGAAAAATAAGAAATAAGATGATCATTGATTATTTTTTAATTTCTTTTAATAATTTGAGGAGGCGAAAGCTTCGTTCATGGCTTACTATAATTGGTATACTGATAGGTATAGCATCAGTTGTAAGCTTAATTTCTGTTGGTGATGGACTTCGTGCTGCTGTTAATTCACAGTTTGGGGTATCATCAACTGAAGTAATTACTATTCAAGCTGGCGGATTAAATTCATTTGGTCCTCCTGGTAGTGGTGCTGTTAATGCTTTGCAAAGGGATGATTCTGATGCTATTGAAAGGTTAGGCAGTGTTGAATCTTCCATACCTAGAAATGTAGCAACCATCAAAGTTGAGTATAATGATATACTTGAAGTAGGTATTGGTGGAAGCGTTATTTCTGGAGATAAAAGAAAATTAATTTATGAACTACTTGAAGTTGAAGCAGAATCTGGGCGGATGCTTAAAGATGGTGATAATAATAAAATAGTTTTAGGTTCTGATTATTCTCTTGATACGAATAGTTTTGAGAAAGGACTTGAGGTTGGAAATAGAGTTAAACTTAATGGTGAAAGTTTTGAAGTTGTTGGTATTGCAAAAAAGAAGGGTAGTTTTATTTTGGATAGTGCTATTTGGATTAATGATGAACCTTTAGATCGCCTTGCAAATTATGGAGATGATGTAGATCTTATCGTGGTAAAAGTTAAAAGTCAAGATTTGATGATGCAAGCAAAAGAAGATATTGAAAAATTACTTAGAAAAAGACGAGATGTAAAAGTAGGAGAAGAAGATTTTGAAGTATCAACTCCTGCTGCTGCTCTTGAAACTGTAAATCAAGTATTACTTGGAGTTCAGCTTTTTATTGCAATGATTGCTTTAATTTCTGTTGTTGTTGGTGCTATTGGTATTATTAATACGATGACTACATCTGTTCTTGAAAGAAAAAAACAAATAGGAATTATGAAAGCCATTGGCGCACGGAATAAAGATATATTTTACTTATTTTTTATTGAGTCTGGTTTAATGGGACTTATTGGTGGAATTATAGGAGTTACTATCGGAGTAATCGTTGGGTATGTTGGAACAATTGGTATTAATCAATTTCTTGGAGCTGACGTTCAACCAACAATTCAGTGGGGACTTGTTGTCTATAGTTTAATTGGAAGTTTTATTCTAGGATCAATTTCGGGAATATGGCCTGCTCTTAGCGCTGCTAAGAAAAAACCAGTGGAGGCGCTTAAAGGATGATTTCAAGAGAGAATATGCTTTATTCGCTTAGAAATATTTGGCAAAGAAAGAGTAGAAGTGCTTTGACTGTACTTAGTATGTTTGTAGGTATTGTTAGTATTTTTATTTTTATTAGTTTTGGTTTAGGATTACAACATTATGTTAATGATTTAGCATCAGGTGGTGCTGCTGACAAATTAATTGTTCAAGCAAAAGGAATTGGCCTGCCAGGACTTGATGATGCATTTAAAATAGAGGAATCAGATGTTGAGGCAGTAGAAAAAACATTTGGGATAACGGACGCCACAGGTTCATATTTTAAGGTAGCTCCAATGAAACAAGGTAAAATTACTAAATATTCTCTTCTTATAGGTACAGATATGAAAAAACCTTTAATTTGGGAAATTGCAGATATTGGTATTGAAAAAGGACGTCAACTAAATGATGGCGAAAAAGGAAAAGTTGTGATGGGATATAATTATTTGATCCCTGATAAAATATTTCCAAAGGCTTTTGATGTTGGTGACAAAATTGAAGTTGATGGAATTGATATGAGAATAGTTGGGTTTGTAGAAAGTGTTGGAAATCCACAAGATGATTCTCAAGTTTATATTACTAATGAATATATGGAGTCACTTTATCCTGATATTAGTTATGCATGGATTATGGCAAGAGCTCCTATTGATAAGATGGAAGAGATGGTTGAAAGTGTTAAGAAAAATCTTAGAAAAAATAGAGACCAAGAAGAAGGTAAAGAAGATTTTTTTGTACAGAGTTTTCAAAGTCAAATCGAATCATTTGGTGCTGCCCTTGATATTATTGTTGGATTTATCGTCTTAATTGCATTAATTTCAGTTATTGTTAGTGCTATTAATACTGCAAATACAATGGTTACATCAGTTCTTGAAAGGTTTAAAGAAATTGGTATTATCAAATCAATTGGCGCAAGAAATTCTGAAATATTTAATATATTTTTATTTGAAAGTAGTTTTTTAGGACTTATTGCTGGTGTGTTAGGTGTTCTCGTTGGATGGATGATTTCTGCTGCTACAGGAAGTGTTTTAGTAGAACTTGGTTGGGGATTTTTACAACCTGCATTTACAACATCATTATTTTTAGGTCTTATTGCGTTTGCGGTAATTACTGGCGCTGTTAGTGGAGTTGCACCTGCAATTCAAGCATCAAGATTAAAACCTGTGGATGCATTGAGGTACGAGTAGATTAAAGTCAAGGAACGTTAGTGACGGACTTTGAGGTGTGAATAAAATGAATGCCGAGATGTCAAGGAATGTAATGACAGACTTTAAGGTACGAGTGAAACGAGTGTTGCAATATTAATGAATTCTATTTCCCTATTTTTAAGTTAAAGAGGAGA
>CAYZMD010000048.1:0-10164 GCA_964479425.1 uncultured Methanosarcinales archaeon
AACCAAAATATTAATAATGGAAATAATACATTTGCTGGATCTGTATCACTAAATCCTCCTGGAGTTCTGCTTAATAAAGCAGAGTTAACAGCAATAATCATAGCTGCAAAGAAGCCTCCTACATTACCACCCATTTTTTTTGCGATAAAGAATGCAGGAATTATTGCTAATCCTATCATAATTACAGGAAGTAAAAAAAATGCTTGCATTAATGGAAAATTAGTAAATATATTCATAAATTTATATATCCAAACTCCAAATTTTGAAAAAATATTTACGTCTAAAGTTTGACCAACCCTACCATTTCTATAATTGTAATACTTTCCATCTTCTCTTAAATCGCATCCAGTACTACCACATTCTATGAAATTTTTACCATAACCATACCATAAGTAAGGATCGATAGCTAGAAGATAAGTATAATCTTTTCCGTTTTCTGCTGTATATTGTAATCTTTGTTTGTAATTTTTTGCAACTTGTTCTATTGCTGCATCTTTTGGAATTTTTTGTACGCCTTGATCAGTGGGGTTATACGTCATGCCTTCTTGATTGAGTTTGGCGAGTTCAGCGTTAATTAATCCGTTTTTGTTTACATCCGGAAGATTAGGATATTGTTGATTAATTGTTTGACTTATGACCTGTTTATTTATTTGGTCAAGTTGGCTTGCAGCCCATTGTTCAGTCATTGGTAAAGACGCAGGGTACATCCTAAAGAAAGATGAGAAAAATATTGCGATAAGTATTAATGCTATTGGAATTAAATATTTTTGATTGTTTGAAATAAATTGTTCTGCTTTTCCTTTTTCAGCATTTTCTGATTTTTCCTTTTTTTTGAATATATTTTTTATTGATTTAAAATCAAATAACACTTCATCTTTCTTTTCTTCCATAAGAATCACCCATGACTATTATTATGTTGAAAATTGGAGTTTGCTTTATAAATATTTCTTTTTAATACTATATAGTTTAGACACAATCCAAAAGTTTTTAAAAAGCAAATCAATAGGTAAATAACATGTATAAAATAATAGAAGAAGGTAAAGCAAAAATAAAAGTTCCTATATCAAACAAAGTAAGTAAAGAACTTCCAGTTTTTTATAATCCTGATATGGCATCAAATAGAGATATATCTATCGCTTTACTTAATTCTGTTGCTAATAAAAAAATGCAGATTGCTTTACCATTAGCTGGAAGTGGAGTTAGAGGAGTTAGACAATTTTTGGAATTAAAGAAAGGAAAGATTGAAAGTATAAGTTTTAATGATTATAGTAAAGAGGCATTAAAATTAATTAAACATAATATTAAACTTAATAAAATAAAATCTAAATATTATTTGAGTAATAAAGACGCTAATTTATTCTTATTAGAAAGTACTGGTTTTGATTATATTGATATTGACCCTTTTGGTTCACCTAATTTTCTTTTGAATTCTTCTTGTGTGCGAATGTCTCGAGGAGGAATATTAGGAATAACAGCAACAGATACTGGAGCATTAGCAGGAACTTTTAGAAAAGCATGTGTTCGAAAGTATTGGGCCCAACCTATGCGTAATGAATTGATGCATGAAATTGCTTTGCGGATTTTAATTAGAAAATGTCAATTAGTTTCCGCACAGTTTGATAAAGCGTTAACTCCAATATATTCACATGCTACTTTACATTATGATAGAGTATATTTTAAAGTTGATAAGGGAAAACAAAAAGTTGATGAATTATTAAAAGGACATAAATATTTTATTTATTGTAATAAATGTATGGATAGGAAAACATCAACTTTTAATAATGAGAAATGTGTTTGCGGTGAAAAAATGGTATATGCTGGGCCTCTATGGATAGGACAATTAGCGGATAGTAAAATAGCCTCTAAGATTTTTAAAAATTTAGATAATAAACTGACTAAAGTACTTTCTGAAGAAAGCAAGATAGATGTTGTTGGTTTTTATGATATACATGCAGTATGTAGTAAATATAAGCTTCCTGTTCCTAAAATGGATGATTTGATGAATTCTATTAAGAAAAAATATAATTGCACAAAAACGCATTTTAGTTCTTACGGGATAAAAAGCGATATTCCAGTAAAAGAATTAATAAAAAAAATAAAGCGAAAATCTTAACAGATTTTCTGTCATTACAAATTAATTATAATTTGTAATAAAAAGTTTAACCTAAAGCTAGATCCATTTTGGCAACTTCTGACGATTGAACACCTTCTTGTTTGCCCATCTTTTCAGCAATTTGGTCAAACTCATACATACTACTTTTTGGCAAACATTTATATATGAGTTTCGTAATATATGTATATATAATGAAATCAGGTAATCTTATGTTATCAAAATCTATGATAGAAGTGCTTATTGCAGTTATCAATGGCTCTAATAGTCTTGATACACTACAGGAAAAACTTTCTGCATCTAAATCATGGATATCACGGATTACTGATTCTTTGGATCAACAAGGATTCATAAAAAAAATACATAAAGGCAAGATTATCAGAATTGAGAATGGTATCACTCCTCATGGAATCGCTTTTAGGAATATGTATTTAGATAAGCCCTATAGAAAATATTCAGAAATTTTTTATGGTAAGAATCTTGATGTGCTTCAGGCTATAGTTACAGGAGAAAAAAGTACTAAAATTATAGGGGATATGATGAAAGTTCAGGCACGTATCATTAGGCTAAGAATAAAATTTCTAGCTAGTAATGGTTTAATCGTAAAAAAAGGAAAAAGGTATGCTATCAGTAGCAAACAGAAGAGAGTAATTATATTTCTTCAAAGCCTGAGAAACTTTTCAAAAAAGAATGGTATTGTTTTATGGAAATTCGGAAAGACTATCTTATTTAAAACCAATAAATTTTCTGATACTAACGGTATAAGTTCTGGGTTTAACAGATATGCTGAGTTTGGAGTAGAAATTAACACTATTGCATATGTTTACTATATTAATAATAAGAAGCTATCTGTTGAGGATATATTTGTTCATAGCTTATTTGAGATTAATGATCAAAGAACTTTTGCTCTTGCAGTAACATTCTATGCAAAGCAAAAACTATTTGCAAAAAGAAAAAAAGAGAAAATATTAGAATTATGTGAGAAATTTGATAAACTTGATGAAGTAAGTAATATAATTTATGTTTTTGAGATGATAAAAAATGATAAAGTTAAAGAATCAAATTTTTCTTCTTTAGTAGATATAAAAGAAATTGAAAGATTATTTGATATTTACGGGGTGAAAAATGTTTGAGAAAAAATCATTAGAATCATTTTTTGAAAAAATAGGAAGCATTGCACAAATACCAATAACACTATATTTGATTGGTGGTGGTAATATGAGTCTTCGTAACTTAAAACCAACCACAAAGGATGTTGACGTTGTTTTACTTGATGGAAAAGAATTATTAATATTTAAGGAAGCTGTTCAAAAAATGGGTTATTCTATTGATAACGATTTGTTTCAAGAGGCAGTTTATCAGGATGCAGTAATTGTCTTCAAAGATGAAACTGGTTCAAGGATTGATGTGTTTGTAAAAGTTATCTGTAACCAGCTTCAATTATCAGAAGGAATGATTAAGCGAAGCACGGAGCATAAGACTTATGGAAAAATTAAAGTGATGCTAGTATCTTCAGAAGATATTTTCTTGTTCAAATCAATTACTGATAGACCACAAGATATCGATGATTGTTTTGTTTTTATTGATATGGGCCTTGACTGGAACATTATTATCAAGGAGTGTATATCTCAGCATAGGAAAAAAGTCAAATGGATCTTCTGGCTTTACGAACAAATATGCAGGATTGAAGAAGCAAAAGACATTACTCTTCCAGAAAAGAGAGATATCTTTAAGGTTTGTAAAGAAAATTGGGATAAAAAACCAAATGATTTTATGACAGAATTTGATGATGAATTAATTAAGAAGCATATACCAAATTCTGAGCAAAAAGAGATAATCAAAGCAAATAAAAAATAATTTTCTTCTTTAAAATTTCAATATACTGAACCGCAAATGAAATTTATAACTTTTGCGTTGCTACACTCAAAAATTATAAATTTTTGGTGTCCTAGAGGCTATAGCTTCTAAGGACATACTGAAACTGATTAGAAATTACGAACTTATCAATCAGTTTCATATAGACTCTTATCGGAAAAGTTAAGAAAAACTATTCCGAACGAGTATATACTAGTCCGTAAAAATAATTATAAATTTTACTTACGGACCAGTATATGACAAAATCGAAAGATTTATATGTGTTATAATAATTATAACAATTGTTACTAAAATGATAACAATATTAAAGTCAGGTTATTGGAAGATTATGCAGCTCTTCTATAAAGTTAAATCTGCAAAATTGCATCTGAGAGAGATAGCCAGACAAACCAAACTACATGAGCCAAGTGTCACACGGTTTTTAAATGCTCTTGAAAAGGAACAAATTCTAAAATCAGAGAAGGATGCTAATTTGAAGAAGTATTCTTTAAAGCAATCAAAAATGGGGTATTTGGTCTTTGAATCGTTTGACATTGAAAGATTTGAGAAGCTGCCAAGTATAAGAAAGAATGCAATCAAAACGTTTTTAGACAAACTTTCTGAAAAACCAGTATTTGCTATTCTTTTCGGCTCAACTGCAAAAGGAACATACAAAGAGGATTCAGATATAGATATTCTCATTATAACCAACAAAAAGATTTCTACGAAAGAAGCAGAAAAAGAAACAGATGCACTAACTGCAATAAGGATAAGCACATTCCAAATAACTTATAAGGACTTTTTAATTGAACTTAAAATGAAAGAGGATAAAGTAGTCCAATCAGCAGTGCAATCTGGTTATCCTCTATTAAATCACATACAATATTATGAGGTGATTTACAATGAAAGAATATAATTTTCAAAAGTTGATTAACAATCCAGAAATTGTTGAAAAGAAGATTAAAGAATTCATCGAGAATAATGCTTTGTTTAAGCAAGAAGTAGACAAGGAAGAAATTAAAGGGCATATACTAAAAGCAGAAAACAACTTAAGATTTGTAGCAACAATTGCTGAGAAAAAGTTCTTTGACTGGGCATTAACTGGATGCTATTATACTTGCTATCATGCAGCTCTAGCATTGATTCAAACAAGAGGATATACTTCCAAGAATCATCTTGCAACTCTTTGCGTAATTATAAAAGAGTTCTACAAAAAAGAATTAACAAGAGAAGACATTGAAATCTTATCTAAATTCCTTGATTATGAGGATGTTTTATTCTATGTTGAGACTAAGAATAAGAGAGAGGATGCAACATACTCAACTAAAACTTTGTTTGACAAGAAGGAAGTTGAAAGATTAAGGGTACAAGCGACTATGTTTGTGAATAATATTAAGGACATTCTAAATGAGTACAATATCTAATATTCTTTAACTTTGGCGGTTCATATAGACTCTTATCAAAAAAGCTATTCCGAATGAGTATATTACAATAATTTAAAAAAATACTATAATTTGTTGAAAATAAAAAACTAATTAATAAAAAATAAAAAGTCTAACCTAAAGCTAGATCCATTTTTGCAACTTCTGACGATTGAACACCTTCTTGTTTGCCCATCTTTTCAGCAATTTGGTCAAACTCTGTACCTTCAACTTCGTACATTGCAAGCACTATAACTGCTTTTAGACCGAATGCTATTGGTTCAATCTTTGATTGCATCTCGCCAATTGCTCCAGCTTCTTTTGCTATTTCTAAAGCTTTTGCCTTGATTGGCTCTAAGTCTATTTCTGGAGACTCAGGCATTAGTTTAAATGTAATTATTGCTTTTGCCATCTTTTTACCTCTATTAATTTGGTCCTGTGAATCCACAGTCATTGCATTTGTATTTTGCTGCAATTTTTCTGCAGTTTTCACATCTAATTATCTCTGTTTTGCCACATGCAGGGCATTTGAATGTAACGCTTCCTTGATCATTAGCGATTCTTGTTTTACATGATGAACATACTTTTTCCATAATCTCACCTATATTTCAGCCTTTGATGGATATTTATAAATATTTTGTTTTTTAATAAACTATTTATACTTGTATACTGGTTCGTAAGTAAAATTGTAATTATTTTTACGGACTAGTATATACCAACCGCAAAAGTTATAAATTCATTTGCGGTTCAGTATATGTGAAAACATTAAACTGGGGTGTATTATATGAAAATAGGCATTATTGGCGGAAGTGGACTTGATAATCCAGATATCCTTGAGGATGTTATTGAAAAAGATGTTGAAACTAAGTTTGGAAAACCTAGTAGTAGTTTGAAAATTGGTAAAATTAAGGGAGTAGATGTTGTACTTATTGCAAGACATGGAAGAGAGCATACTGTTCCACCAACGCAAGTTAATTTTAGAGCAAACATTATTGCATTAAAAGAACAAGGATGTACTCATATACTGGCTACAACTGCCGTTGGGAGCTTACGTGAAGAAATTGATAGAGGACATTTAGTTGTATTGGATCAATTCATTGATTTTACAAGACATAGAGCAATTACATTTCATGAATCATTTGAGCCTCATAAAGCTCAGCATACACCAATGTCAGAACCTTTTGACGCTTTTTTAAGGCAGGAAATGATTAAGGGATGTAAAGATTTAAAATTAACACATCATGAAAAAGGAACTGTTGTAACCATTGAAGGTCCTCGTTTTAGTACTAAAGCTGAATCTCATATGTTTAGACAATGGGGTGCTGATGTAATCAATATGTCAATTGCTCCTGAATGCATACTTGCAAATGAAGCAGGTATTCCTTATGCTGCTGTTGCTATGTCTACAGATTATGATTGTTGGAAAGATGATGAAGAACCAGTTACATGGGCTGCAATCCTTGAAATTTTTCAAAAGAATGCAAGCAATGTTACGGATTTATTAATTAATGTTATTGAGAGGTTAAAAGAAAATGCCGATTAAATCTAGAATTAGAACTGTGCCAGATTGGCCAAAAAATGGAATTATGTTTAGAGATATTACAACACTGATTAAAGATCCAGTTGGACTTCGATTAACAGTCGATGATTTTGTAAAACGTTACAAAGAAATGGATGTTGATGTTGTTGTAGGTATTGATTCTCGTGGTTTTATACTTGGTGGAGCAATGGCTTATTTATTACAAAAGGGATTTGTTCCTGTTCGTAAGAAAGGAAAATTACCTGGCGAAACAGAATCAGAAGAATATACTCTTGAATATGGTACTGATACACTTGAGATACATAAAGATGCAATTCTTCCAGGACAAAAGGTTGTCATTGTAGACGATCTGATTGCGAGCGGTGGTACTTCAATGGCTGCTGCTAAACTGGTAAAAAAGTTGGGTGGCAAGGTTGTTGAAATTGCTGTTATTGTTGATTTACCTGACATTGGCGGAAGTAAGAAATTACGTGATGCAGGTTATGATTTGTATATTCAATGTGATTTTGACGGGGAATAAAGTGAGTAAAATTTTTATTTTTCATGGTTCCTTTGGACATCCACAGGAGAATTGGTTCCCTTGGTTAAAATCAGAATTAGAGAAAATGGGACATCAAGTTATTATTCCACAATTCCCAACACCTGAGGGACAGACGTTAAATAAATGGATGGAAGTTTTTGATAAGTATATTTCTCAAGTCGATACGGACACTATTTTTGTTGGGCACAGTACAGGCGTTCCTTTTATTCTTAGTGTTTTAGAACAACTAAAAGTTAATATTAAACGTGTTTATCTAGTGTCAGGATTTGTTAATTTAATTAATCATGAAACATTTGATCCTTTAATTGAGACTTTTGTGGAAAAGGAATTTGATTGGGCTAAAATAAATAAAAATTGTGCAAAATTCGTTATTTATCATTCAGATAATGATCCATATGTACCAATTAATTCTGCGCATGAATTTGCTGACAAATTGGGTGTTAATGTTAATATTGTTTCTAATGCCGGACATATTAACGAAGAATCAGGGTATATTAAGTTTGATTTATTATTAGAAAATATAAAATCAGTTTTATGAATTTTATTTATATTTCTTTTTTTAAATTTTATTTTCTTAACCCATTATCCCAAGTAAATATATTATTAGTGGAATGGTAAAAGCTGCCATTAATGTATTAAAATTAATTAATGAACTTGTTAATTTCTCGTCTGAGTTAAATTCTTGCGCAAAAGTTTGTGAAACAATTGCACTAGGCATTGCAGCCATTAATACAACTGTTTGAATAATAATTTCACTTGGATTAAATAATTTCATTAAGAAAAATGCAAATAAAGGCATAATCCCTAGTTTGATTATTCCATTAAAAATATTAAAAGACATATATTTTTTTATCCTTAGAAATGAGAAGGAGAATCCAATAATTATAAGTATTAATGGCAAACTTATATTCGAAACCAAAGTTAGTGTATTTGTTAAAAACAAAGGTAATTTTATCTTTAAATATGAAAATATAAACCCTAATCCTATTGAAATTATTAATGGATTAATTATTGCGGTTTTTATTTTATTAAAAAATTTTGAATTTGATTTAGGATTAAAAAAATCAAGAATAAATACAGAGAGTAATACATTACTTATTGTTCCAACCATAATAATCATGGCAGCATAACCTATAGCATTATCTCCAAGCACAGCAATTATAATTGGAAGTCCTAAATATGTAATATTTGATCTAAAAGCACATTGTATGAATGTCCCTCTTTTTGATTTTTTTATGTATAAAGTAAACAAAAAGGCAATTAATGATATTGAAATTATAATTATAGGAAATCCAAAGATTATCGAAAATTCATTAAGTTCTTCAATATTTAAATTTGAAGTTTTATTGAATAATAGAATAGGTAATGCAATATAATATACTAATTTGTTTAATTGATTTTTGAAATTTTCATCAAAAAAGTTTAGTTTTTTTAGAATATATCCTAGTGTAATCAATAAAAATAAAGGTCCAATTAAATTGAAAATGTTCATTAAATATACTAAAATAGAATGAATTTATATATTTATTTATATTGGAAGGTCTAACAATAATTTTATATTTATTTTTATTACTTATTCAATCTTTATTCTATTCTTCTCTAAATCCACTTCAAATTTTTTTTCTAGAAATAATTCACAAACTTCAATATTTGTTATGGTATGATTTGTAATTTCTTCAACTTTCATTTCTCCTCCAAATATTGCCATGAATGGAATAAGATTATCCGCTAAGTGTTTATCGACTGGAGCTTTACTTCTGATTGCTCTAATTAATTCTCTTGCGCATTCGTTTCCTACTTTTTCAGATGTTTTTCCAAGTTTTCCAAAAGAATCTGCGCCTATTAATATTGGATTATCAAAGTCAATTTCTTCGTGGTCTATACTGCAAATAGCATAACATGTAATTCCTGTACCAGTAGAAAGTGCTTTTTGATATTCTTGTCTGATATTTATTGGACATCCCAATTTTTTTAGATTTAGTGTTGCAGCTCTTGCTTGTCTTTCAGATATTTTTTTTGACTCTAAATCAAAACTTGCATGGCTTACTCCTTTAATTTGTAATAAGTGTCCTTGTTCTATTAAAAATATTTTTTTGAAAGTTTCTTTATTCTTTTCAATAAATTCGTCGAAGTTTCCAACCTTGTATTCTGGTTTGATTATAAATTCAACAACGCCTTTGCCTTTTGGATAATATCCTCTTTTTATTAAGTTGACTTGAAAGTCTTTTGTGTATTTTTTTATATGTGGGAAGAAGACATTTTGAAAATATTCTATTGGCATTTGCCCAAGCCCACAAGTTCCACCTGTAATTGAAACTTTCATTTGTTTTCCGCAAAGCATTGCTGGAAGTATTAATGATTGCATTAACAAAGTGATGCTTCCTGCTGTTCCTATATCTATGTCTAAATCTTTTGGTTCAATCTCTTTTGGGTAATAATATAATTCAGATGAACCTAATTCATCACCTTTAACTTCTGCATTGCATAGTTCTTTTAATGCTTTTATTGCAGCAATATGTTGTGGTTTTAATCCAGGCTTAGGGCGTGACTTTCTTATATTGATTGCTTTAAATGGTCTACCTGTTATTGTTGATAAAGCCAAAGCTGTTCTTATTATTTGACCTCCTCCTTTGCTTCCATCTAATTCAATCATATTTTTTGTATTTGTGTTTGAGTTTATTTATCTTTTGTAAAAATC
>CAYZMD010000049.1:0-10160 GCA_964479425.1 uncultured Methanosarcinales archaeon
ACTATTAATAATGCTGAACTATAACTTCTTAATAATAAGTTTATAAATTTTTGTGAATAATAATGCTAAAAAATAGAATAAAAAATAAAATTATAAAAGAAGTATTGTAATGTTATTTCTGTTAAATATTAATATTTAGTTAAAGATAAAATTAAAGTTAAATTTCTTAATATGAAATACACGAAATATCGGAAGAATCACATATTCCATTTGTTGTCATACACCCACATGAACCAATACTATCTACACAATTCCTATTATTATGGCAACAAGACTTTACTCCAGATGATGAAAAAATAACATTTTCATAAGCATCATTTTCACAGCATTCTCCATTAATAATATAGGATCCACCTACAGATCGACACGCATTGATTAAATCATCTGGATCTAAAACGTCACAATCAACACTACAAAACTTACCGTCTGAAAAACTAAACCCTGCAACATACCCATCACAACGATTCCCTCTCGCACAGACACAAGAATCTCTTATAGTACATCCTCCCTGTCCATCACAAAATCCTTTACAACTGAAAATACCACCAGGGACATTATAATCATCTTTTGTACTAGGTGCAAAATCTCCACAATGGCCATCAATAGTTATTTCTAAAAAGTCTTTTTCAAATGTGTCTCCAAGAGAATAATTATAGCATGTGGGATTGTCACCTAAAGAAAACAAACTACCTTCATCGCCAGGACAAGTATGTACATTACAGCCAATATAAGGATTACAAGGACCAGAACATCTTCCTAAATTTCTCACTCCTGTATTATCAGCACATGCTAAAGATTGTTCAGAACTATATTTATCAGTAACTGCTCCTCCACATATATTCCCTCGAGTTCCGTCACACTTTTGAACATATTTTCTAACATAAATATCGTTAGCAGAATCAAGAGTATCATCAGAAACAATATCTCCACTTGGAATAATATTATTACTATAAGAAACAAATTCCTCATTACTATTATCATATTCTAGCGCCATATTACTCGGATATATATTCGTTTCATCAAAAGGATTACATGTTTTATATTCAATTGAATAACAATCTACAGAAGAGTGTTTAACTGTCCCATAAGACGTAGCTTCTCCAGAACAACAACTATGATTGCCTTGAAAATCTCGATATCTAGAGTTCTGAGTTAGAACATCGTATGAAAGTGGGGAAGATGAGCTGCTTATAACATCAATATAAGGATAAGAAGCGTAAGGAGCGTTATGTGGTAAACACTCATAAACTCTTACATTTTCAATTAATAATGGATCATATATAAATGGCATATCGTCATTAAAGACTAAAGAAATATTATATTTATCGTAAAAAGTAGTAGGTGTATATGAGGTCATTCTAGGTTTAAAATAATCTTTTTTAATATTTTTTATGTCTGGATTAGAAGGTATTATAATAAAATCAGATTGTATCTCTTTTTCTCTTATAAATGAGTCTGTATCTGATTTTATTTCCCACTTATACTGAGGGTCAATAACCATTTGAACACTTGAACCAGAAGAGTCTAAAATATAAGGATCTTCAATAGATGCATATTTATCGTCAAGACCATAAATACTACCTAATTTTGCTTTCAATCTTGGCAACGGCCAAACCATTATACTAATATTTTGCCAATCTTTCTTTTCCTCATCACGTATTTCCAAAAAAAGATTATGTGGACCAACGTCTGAATGAGAAGTCAAAAAAGAAACACTACCATCTGCCTCAGCATTTGTTGACCAATATTTTTGATCAATATCCGGATTTATATGAACGCACGATCGGGGAAAATCTACACAATTCTCTCCTGCAGGTTGCCACGTCTCATTCTGAGTTTCAAGCCACCCAGAATAATTAAAAGTAATGTCATCACCATCAGGATCTATCGCTATAGGTTTAATTTTAAGGTCTGCTCCTTCAAGAACTACTATATCATAACCTTTTTCATGCCAAATACTTTCTTCCGACACTGTTTGAATTGCACTAAGATAAGGATGTCTATTTTTTACTGCAAACCTAAATGAATAATCTTGTCCTTTTAACATGGATTGAGGATCTAATATTGTAACAACATCATCATATTTCCCAAAATCAAGAGGACAACTTCCTTTACAAGGCGTAGTGATACTAACTTTAAATGAAGGATCAAAAGGAGCTACACCTACTTCTACTTTTTTATAATCTTTAAAAATATCAAAATTAATATCACCTACGTCAGTTCTTGCAAGATAATAAGCAGACTCCAATATTTTCTTAAGTCTTACTTTATAATTTTTTTTGAAATGTAATTTTTTAAGAGAATAATCTCCTGACTTTATTTGTATACTTAATGGATATTCTAATGTTACTAAAACATCTTTTTCTCTGTACATGACAACTACTGTTGCATTCTCAATTGTTCTAATATCATATCCAAATTTTTCTTTCATTAAAGCCAAATCAAGACAATCTGTTGTTTTATTTTCTATATACCTTTCTAACATCTGTTGGCTATTTATTAAAGAATAACTATAATCCGAACAAGCCATTCTTCTAGAAGTTCGCTTATTAAGACCAAGTTCATCGCATGCCCCGGGATATCCTTTTACATTACCCATCAATTCCGGAGAAAAAAATTGTGCAAAATTTTTAATCACATCATATTTTCTAATACCAGAAGCAGAATAATATCCATATTTATCATTCGGTTTTTCTAAACCATTTTGGTTAATACCATAATTTATTCTTGTATCAAGAGGTAAATAATAAACTCCTTTTTCTGGTGGGTAAAAATATTCAAGATAATATTCAGAATAATCTTCAAGTCCAAAACGAGGCAATCCTTTAGTTTGATTTTCATAAATTATTCCTCCTTGTAATCCAATTAACTCCAATCCATCTTCTACAGCATCATCAAAACATTGAGTAATATATGTTTCTGCAACAGTCGTAGATAGAATATCGCCGCTTAATTTACTCATACTATCTTGTAATCTATCTTTAGCAGCGGCATTAGTTACAAAAATAACAAAACCAAATGCAGACATCAACAAAATTCCTAATAACATAAATCCAGTTATTTGAGCTTTAGACATTTCATCCTCTTTTTTATTAATAATATAAATTGGATTATATAAATTTATAGAAAATGAAAATCCCATGGAGTAAAACTTTATAGATTTTTAATCTTCTTTTATTTTATTGTTAATATAAGAAGAAATAATTAAACTCAAAAAAAAATTAAATAATTGCAGAAATATCCATGGAACCATCAGGCACAAGTTCTATTGTGTATGGAACCATAACATTCTTGCTCATATCATGACACTCAAGAATAAGATTAAAAGGAGCATTAATAGAAGGACAATGTCCCGACTCTGATAAAAATCTCATTATTTCTATATCTGTTTGCAACAAGCATGTTCCAAATAAATCACATTCTTCACCGTCGGTATTAAGAATATCCTGACAATTATCATAACCTTTCAATACTTTAAAATAATTACAAACATTGCAAGGTTTATTGATAAGTGGAGCAGCACAAACATTATCAAGCGAAACATTATAAAAAGATTCACACCCTATTTTATGATCAAAAATATCAAGAGGGACAACATTATCACAATATAATATATCATCATTTACTGATGCTCGGCTATAATAAACTCCATTTGTACATAATGTTTTTAAAATAAGATCATCTATCTTATTACAATATTCTAAATTACTATAAGCAAGTCCTATCTTTAAATTATAAGTATCATTAAAATCTCCAACATCAAAAGAACAATCATTTAATCTTAAAGACATTTCCTGTTCAACATTAAATTCAAAAGAAAATTCATCACTCTTACTGTTAAGCATAACTAAATCGCCATTATAACTAGCATTACATACGCTCATCTCATTCATAGTAACATTAATCCAAGTTGAGGTGTTTGTTAAACCTGAAGGGAATTGAATAACAACCGGAACATAATTATCATAATCATCACAAATTCCATCATCATCATAATCACTTTCAAGCTCGCTACCACCATTCAGATAATTTTTTACACGTCGCTCCCCATCAGGCATAGTCTCATCTCTTCTATTAAGTATTGTATCATTAACATCTCCATTAATATCAGTAATATTATAACCAACAGCAGAACAATCATTACAGCCATCACCATCTATATCACCACATAGTTGTGCGTCATGCGGTTGAGGATCAAAAGTATTTAAGTAAATATCAAACTCACCTGCATCATTCACCCCATCATTATCTTCATCTAAATCCCTATTTGTTCCTTGATAAGTAGCATATTCTTTATCACAAAGTCCATCTTTATCATAATCTTCTGCAGATTCATAACCACCATAAAGAGTTGAATTTACTCTTTGATTTTCATAATAAATTATTTTTTCTAAAAGTCCTTGCCCATCTAATCCACTACAATCATCACAACCATCATTGTCAACATCACTACATATTTGTCTATTATTATCATCTTTATCTAAATCATTAGGAACACCATCACCGTCAATATCTATATCAGCATCAAAATAATCACATAGCCCATCATCATCATAATCAGGACCATCTGTTTTTATCCAATCTCCAGGTGACCATTCAGATAAGTCAATTATACTAAAGCTACAATCATCACAGCCATCATTATCCCTATCTCCACAGTTGTCTGGGTCTGTATCAAAACTTTCTACATCACATTGAGGTAGATGGGTAGTGATATTAATAAAGCAATCTTCTGGATCAGGAACATTATCTCCGTCATTATCATCATCAGAAAAATCACATTGACCATCATTATCAGTATCTGCTTCTATTTCACTTCCTTTAGGAGTAGCGTCTTTGTTTCTTACTTTTCCAAAAGAATCAACGATTCTTGTTGTGACTGCGCCAATACTTAGATAATTATAATCTACCTGCCATCTAATACCACTGCAATCGTCACAACCATCATTATCAAAATCAGAACATTTTGAAGCATCTAAAGGAAAATCATCATCTATATCCAATATACCATCATTATCGTCATCGTCATCACAAACATCACCTAATATATCCTTACCCAAAACATAAAATCCCAAAAATTGCTCAACATCTAAATCCGTATTTAATTGTAATGGATTAGGAATCAATGGACAATTATCAAATAAATTTAGAATTTCGTCTTTATCTATATCAGGGTCACAAAAATTAATATCCGTGGTTGACAGGTCATCTACACATATTTCAATAGTTGTAACATTATATTTACCTTGTTTATTTATTGTTATTAAGCTAATATTTAATTTTCCCTCTGATTCCCAAACAGTCTCTACTTTTCTACCAAAAAATTGACCATTAATAACATCTGAGGAATTTAAATCCCAATAATAAGATTGAACAGATTCATCTTCTTTCGCTTCTAATTCTGCTAAAGATTTTGAATAAACTACGGTTCCATTTACAGGGAATAAAATCTTTGACTTAGGAACAGGTAGGGAATTTCTATCTAAATCTTGTGTTCGAAATTTACCAGTTATCTCTCTCCAATCATTAAATAGAGTAGAAAGAGAAGTATAAACATGATAACTTATTTCCCTATTTTTAATAACAGGTTCACATGTTAATACAAAAGAATTTGATTCTCTCTCGTAATATTTTTCTATAGATTCACACATATTAGTTGTAAAATTATAGAAATTTACATTCAAAACTTGCTCACCTAACTTAACTTCTTCATTGACTCCAAATACTTGCTTGTTTTCTATTTCGCTCAAATAAAATATATCAAAATTTTTAATATCTTCAATAATATCTTTTGAAACAACAAACATACCAACAACAGGCTGTATTACTCTTCTTAATAAATCATTAACTGCTTCTGCAGGGTTTGCAAAGAAATTAAAAAATATTTCTAAAAGAGTTGATGAATCTGGATTTAAGCCTAAAGAAGGAATATTTGTACTTGAAAAAATAAAAGATCTTGTTTTATAATTATACCAAAAACGTTTTTGATCACACTGATCATAAACATCTTCGATAGTATATACTCCTGGTGAAGCTATTGCAGGAATCACGTCGCAATTTGGTCTAAATTTCTTCAAAGAAAAATCACTTTCAAATGCTCGAGTAAATTCAGGATATTCTGTTATATGTTGATTTAAACTAACACCAACTGCAATATCATATTCATCAGAACCATCGTTCTTATATTTTAATACACAAAAATTATTTACATGCTTCTCATATCCTGAATTATATTCTGAATTTTTAAAATAATTTAATACTGGATGATCTGTTTCATATTCTAAATAATTTAATACTGAATTTTCACCTTCATAAGGGCCACAATATAAACTATAATCATCGCCTGCATTTCGATTATTTACTAAATTAATTAATCTTTCTGCAATCATTTTAGTTCTTGAAGTCCAAGTTCCATTATCACAATAATGATCTCCAAATTCAGATGTTGGGTTATTATCTCCCGCAAGAGTATAAGTAGTATCAGATTCTTTGTATGTATACCAAGAACTATTCACACATTCTACACCAGTCCAACATTGACTATCCTCTAAACAATATCCTTGGCTAGATGTATATTCTGATTGTGATAATCCAAAAGTGGAATTTCCCCATGTTTCTTTGTAAAATGCTTCTTGCCAATCAGAAATATAATTTCCTGTTTCATCAGCTTCTTTTACGCAAATATACATATCAAAATCATTACTTTTATTTTCATAACCAAACACATTAGAAAATGCAAATTTATTCAATTTATCACCGACTAAAGGACCTTCATATTTTACTTCACCAAAAACTTCAGTTATTCCTTCAACACAGGTTGTTCCATTCCAACAATATGTTTGTGGACAACATGAGTCTGGTTTATATTCTCTTAAACCATCACCAAAATTCAAATTTTTATAATCTAAATCTCCAATATGCTGACTAACATTTCTATCTGTTGCTTGTGCAGTTCCTGATGCGTTCATACTCCAACTAGGACTTAAAGCTTCGCCAAATCTTGGATCTCCATAAGAACAAAAATAACTACCTTGTATATCGCAATAATCTCTTCTTTGTCCAAGATTATTATTAGAACCAGGAAATTCTGTTTCACATGCATGAAATTCCTTATCACTATAAAGAAATGGCAAAGAAACTCCCTTAAAGACTATCTGTTGACTTTTATGTTCTGTTACTAAATCATTACCATCCACAAAATATTGAGGAACTGAACCTATTGCTTCGTTAGTAAAAGAAATATTATATATTGAATTAGGATTTTGCAAAACATTTTTTAAAGTATATTTTTCAGCATAAGATGGAAGGCTTAAGTAGCAAGTATCACTAGTACACCAATCATATATGTCAAGAGATTTTCCATCCCCTTCAATATTAAGTTCTAAATTGCCGATAAGAGTATCATTATAAACTGGTCTACCATACCAACATCCAGCATATCTTCCGCCTGAAAATAATTCATTTAATTCATTTAATTCATTTATTCCAGAGGAACCAAAATTTGTTGTTCTAAATTCATTCCTTGTTTGATCATCGCCACAACAAGGACCTTGTCCATTAGATAATTCATCAGCACCTGCCTTTGTCCAAAAATACCCTGGTGTTTCCATACAAGCAAATTCATCGTCATCTAAATCAGAACTCCATTTATGATCTCCAGTACAAAATTTATCATCAGTCTTTTTCAAATAAATTCTATCTAAAAAAAATACATTGTAATAATAATTACTATTATATTTAACCCGTTCTTTGTCTAATACAGAATAGTAATCATTCTTAGGTACCCATCCTAAATCTTTTATTTTAGATCTATCTAGTCCAATGTTTTTCAGAGGAATTATTATATGATGGAACCTTAATGGCTCTTGTCCATTTACAGAATAATCCATTATATGATCATACCATATCTTTTTGCCAGTTACATCCTCTATATAAAATGCAATATTGGCATTTCCCGCATGCGCCATATAAAATTCAAGAGTAGTATATTCGCTCCAATCTGTAATATAAAAATCATGTTTTAAATCATCAATTAATAATCGTTTAAAACTCCATACCAACTCGTTATTAAAATTACGAGCTTGAACTTTTTGCTTCATTATCCTATTATCTTGTGGAATTACTCTTTTCCCTGAGATATCATATTCATTCATATCAGATAATAAAGAAGATGGTTCTCCTTGTCTTCTGGCTCTATCTTTTGCTGCATAGTTAATACATTCACCATTATCAGCGGTTGTAAACGCACAACATTCTAAAAATATATCTCTAGTTGGTTCATGCATACACATAAAAGATTCAGAACCCATTGGAGAAATTTGTGAATTTTCTCTCATATCCTCCAATAAATCATTTGAATATTTCGTAACTGTTTCGGTATAATCTTGAGTATTACTATCAAAAAATCCTCCTATTGAATTTATTTGAATACCTTGAAATGCATTTGCATATGAACCAAAATCACCTGTTGTTGTTCCTCCATCATAAAAAACATCCCCATCTCCCCAATCAGCAGAATTATCATCAACAACAGTAAGTGAAGATATGGCTGGCGATCCTCCTTGTAATACTTTATCTGCATTATTTACAGGATCAATAACGTCTCCACACTTATACCAATTATCACCATTACTTATAACATCATAATTAAGCTCACTTTTTTTAATATTATAAACATGAAAGGTATTCGTACTGGCAGGTCTATATTTCCAATCCCCATCTATTGACATAATTGCATCATAATTTCCATCTGGTAATAAACACATGTCTTGATTAAAAGTATGAGCTAAATTATTATTTGATCCCCATCCACAACAGCTATTTTCTCCTTTGTATACTTCAGCAATAGATATAGCAGTCATATCGTTTCCAGTTACCCCTTCCCTTACATTAGCTAAACATTTTTGTCCGTTTGTATCTGGTGTTCCACCTGAAGCAGTAGTAGGTAAGGTACAAACTGTTTGATAATAATTTTGAGTAGTAGAAGTAGTACTACAACCTCCAAAAGAAGTTTCACCATTATGAAATTCACCACCAGTAAGATACTCAAATTTATATTCACCAATTTCATAACATTCGCTTTTCAACAAATACCCTATTCCAGGTATCGTTTGGCTTGAATCATAACAACTTGCACTACAGGTACCACTTGGAGGCGTTTCTCCAGTTATTACCTGCTGACCATTTAATTTTATATAACAAACAGGAGTAATAGACACAGGTGTATAATCGATAGAGTTAACAATACCGGAGAACAAAACTAAGAATATAAATACTAATAATACTGATTTCTTAAACCCCATTAAATTAACCCTCTTTTTAATAATTACATTTAAAATTAATAAACATTCATTAAATTATTAAATATTTAATATTGTACTATGCATAAATATTTAAATCTTGTATTTAAATGTTTTGATTAATGGAATTATGGTTAATGCTTCCAGCAATTTTGTTACTTGGTATTATAACAAGTTTTCAAGACTGGAAAATTGGAAAAATAAGAAACAAATGGGTTTTATCGGCAACTATCTATGCCATAATAATTCACACTATTCTATTTTCATATTATGGACTTCAAGGACAGCTTTCTTCTTTATATATTTACGAAACTTTAACTGATTTCTTCTTTGCAATTATAATAGGATTTAGCTTTTGGTATTTCAAAATATGGTCTGCAGCAGACGGCAAATTGTTTATCGCATTTGTTGCACTAATACCAATATCAACATATAATCTTGGTTACGAAAAATGGATTCCCTCCATTACACTTATAATAAATATCTTTTTTATAGGGCTTATTACTATGCTAATAATAATAATTACACAAACAAAAAAAGAAACATTATTTAATACATTTAAATCATTAATAAAAACAACATTTGACATAAAATCTCTACTTTTATTAACTCTAAACCTTTTTGCTCTACAGTGGATTGTTCAAAGTATTTTGATTTTTATAAAAATTTTTAACCCTATATTAGGAATGGGAATAACGTTAATAGCTTATTATTTTATTGAATCCATATTAAAAAAGAAACTTATTTTCTTCTCGCTAGGCATTGCTATTTTAAAAATAATCATTGATCCTTCTACTTATACATTAAATTTTGCAATAGAATTTGTATCATTAATTATTATTTGGAAAATAGTCAAAGGTA
>CAYZMD010000050.1:0-10060 GCA_964479425.1 uncultured Methanosarcinales archaeon
AAACGAGCATTTATTATTATAATGAAGGACTAGGTTGGACTTTTGTCCCACAGTCCATAAAATCATATAGATACTTATATAAACAAACAGGCTTACAATACATATGTCGATGATGAAGTTATTCCCGGCTGAATATGATGATGAACGTGAGTAACTGCTGAGACTACTTTTCACATATTAAAATAAGTAATTCTTTATTATTATATTCGTGATTTTCAACTGTAACAAAAAAATTGTTATTCTCTAAAGATTCCATTAATTTGTCCTCAAATTCCATCCCATATTTCTCTTTTTGCCTATGTAATTCATGAAGTGGTTTGTTACTTTGCACAATTATGAACTTACCATTTTCAGATAAAATACGATTAATTTCAGAAATTACAAAATCTAAGTTTTCAATATAATTAAGAATAAACACACAAGAAACAGAATCAAATTTAGAATCATTAAACGGCAGCCTTTCTGTAGAGTCAATATCAAAGACAATCTTTTCTTGTAAAGTCCTAATCATATCAAGCATTTCTTTAGAAAAATCTAGACACACACATTCAGAATTAACAGGTAATGCTCCAGATGCAATATCTAAATGATTGGAAGAAATATGTTCTTTTATTGTTTCTAGAATAAATTCTCTTTCGCCTTTCTTAAAACGCATTGGCCAGTTATAACTTTCAGCGTCCCAAAATTTAACTTTATCTTCAGGCCAGCCTTTGAGTTCAGGAATATGTGAAGCTATTTCTTTTAATTTTAACATAGCTTCTTTTTTATAAACTTCTCCCATATTCATCTTAAAATACAGGTCAAAAAATTCATCTCTATAATCCATAATAATAAAATTAATAGAATACTATAAAAAGATTACTAAGACCTGCTATAACCCTATTTTATGTAATAGGAAACATTATTAGAAAGAAAGCTGTAGTAATTCTCACACTCACAGAATTTTAACTTATTGAATATATACTGGTCCGTAAGTAAAATTTATAACTATTTTTACGGACTAATATACACCAACCACAAAAATTATAATTTTTATTTGCGGTTCAGTATATTTGATATAAAACCCCTTAATCCCTGTAATTTATAAATCGTACTCCATATTATATATACTAAATAAGAAGCTTTATAAATAAGATTTACTACATAATTTAAAATAAGGGCCTGTGGTCTAGCCCGGCTATGATATCCCCTTGACTTGGGGAGGATCGCCAGTTCAAAATTAATTGCTTAAGCAATCAAATGAAAGTCTGGCCAGGCCCATTTTTAAAATAAATAAAAAAGATGGTAGACGCAATTTATACATTAAAATCCAAAATTTCAAGGGTATTAATTCCTGAGTTAATTAAAGTCCTATCTTTAAGTATGTTATTTTATGGTGCTATTATGCTAAATTTATTTTTATTAAATATTACTTTAGCGCCACTTTGGCATATAATTATTTTAACAACACTATTCATATTATCTTGTATTCAATCATACTTAAAAATAAAAAAACTACCAACTTATAGTTTTTTTAATGACAGAATAACAGATAATAAATCAACCATATACTTCAACAAAGCAAATTTATCTATTGAAAAGAATCTACTTGACAAAATATTCGAAACAGAAACTTTTGTACTTGCAGATGAATTTAAAATGCATTATATTCAAGCAAATAATCAAACTTATACTTATATACAAAGTTTAATACAATATGCGAGGGGAGAACAAAATGGACTTTAAAGACTATTCAAAATATTTCATGTTAATATTATTCGTTGGCATACTTACATTATCACTTTTTATTATTAAAGATTTTTTAGTACCTATTATAACAGGATTAATTGTAGGATATATATTTTTACCAATTTATAGAAGAATCAATAAAATAATAAAAAATAAAAACGTATCCGCCCTTTTTTTATCACTCGTATTAATATTATTAATTGTTATGCCTAGCATATTTCTATTAAATGCTGTAGTAAAAGAATCATCTACAATATATACAATGACAAAACAAAAATTATCATCAAAAGAATTTATCGACTGTACTGAGCCTAATTTATTATGTAAAATAATGAATTTTTTTATTGAAGATTCAACTACAAAGACTAAAGTAATATATTATGTTGATGAAGGTGTAAAAGGCATAACCGGTTCAATAATTGAAGGAGCCACAGGATTTGTTTTTAGCATACCCAGAAGAATATTAGATCTTTTCATAACACTATTCCTTATTTTTTATGTGTTTGTTGATGGAAATAGGTTATTCAAATGTGCTGAAAAACTATTCCCAATCAGGCAAAAACATAGAGCTAAATTATTAAAACAGTTTTCAGACGTTACCTACGCACTAGTATATGGAACAATTCTTGTTGGAATAATGGAAGGAACAATATTAGGCATAGGATTTTTTTTGTCAGGTATTGCTTCACCAATATTATGGGGAGTATTAACAGCCTTTTTAGCTTTAATACCATTAATGGGACCAACTTTAATATGGGTTCCGGCATTTTTTATTCAATTATATACTGGACACTATCTATCTGCTTTGGGGGTTCTTATTATAGGTGCCCTTGTTAGTATAATAGATACAGTCCTTAGACCTAAAATAATAGGAAATAAAGCGAATGTTCATCCTGTACTTGTTTTACTAGGAGTACTTGGAGGCATACAGATATTTGGTTTTATCGGAGTTATTTTTGGACCATTAGTTCTTGCGTTTATTTCAACATTTATTTTAATTTATGAAAAAGAAATTCACGGTGATGACAATAAAATTAAAAATAAGAAATGCTAAAATTTTAGCATCTTCAATGTTAAAGTGAAAGAAATATGAAATTAAAAGTAAAAGATACTGAAAATTTAAAATTTTTGGTATCTTTGATTTTCAGGGTGATGTAAATATGAAATTGAAAGTAAAAGACATGGATATTGCAACTGGTGGAATCATGGTTGCAATTTTAAATTATGAAGATGCTAAAAAATTCGATTTACATCATGGAGATAGAATTGCTGTAAAAAAAGGTAAAAAAAAGGTTGTTGCAGTGCTTGATATTGCTGAATCAAAAAAAGTTGTTGCTCCAGGAGAAATTGGATTATTCGAAGAATCTCTTGCAAAAATAAATGCAAAAAACAATTCAATTGTTGAATTTGGTTTAGAAAGAAGACCAAAATCTTTACAATATATCAGAAAAAAATTAGACGGCAATGACTTAAACAAAGAAGAAATAAATGAAATAATTAATGATATTGTAGAGGGCAATTTAGATGTTATTGAAATCACATATTTTGTTGCTGCAAGCTATACTAGAGGGCTAAGCCTAAAAGAAAGTATTCTATTAACTAAAGCCATTGTCAAACATGGCGATCAATTAAATGTTGGCAAAGGTCCTATTTTAGACAAACATTGCACAGGAGGAGTTCCTGGAAATAGAACAACAATGATTGTAGTTCCAATAATTGCTGCAGCAGGTCTTAAAATTCCAAAGACAAGTTCAAGAAGTATTACGAGTCCTGCAGGCACAGCTGACACAATGGAAGTTCTAACTAGCGTTAGTATACCAGTTCCAAAAATGAAAAAAATCATTCAAAAAGCAAATGGATGTATGGTTTGGGGAGGAGCTATGAATTTAGCTGCTGCTGACGATAAAATGATTAAAGTAAGACATCCTCTAAGTCTTGATCCTGAAGGAATGCTACTTGCTAGCATATTAGCAAAAAAAGCTGCTGTTCATTCTACTCACGTTTTAATTGATATTCCTCTTGGAAAAGATACTAAAATTAAAACAAAAAAACAAGCAATGCATCTTAAAAGAAAATTTTTAGAGATTGGCAAAAAATTAGGTATGAAAATTAAAGTTACAATTACTGATGGTAATCAACCAATAGGAAATGGAATTGGTCCTTGCCTTGAAGCAATTGACGTATTAAAAGTATTAAGAAATGATAAAGATGCTCCAAAGGACTTAAGGAAAAAATCTTTACATTTGGCGACATTAATGCTTGATATGGCTGGCAAAAAAGATGCAAAACAATTAGCAACAGACATTTTGGATTCAGGAAGAGCCTTTGATAAAATGAAAGAAATCATAAAATTACAAGGTGGAAATTCCAAAATAACTCCTGAAGATATTAAAGTAGGAAAAATTACATATACGTATAAAGCTACAAAATCAGGAAAAATTACAGAGATAGACAATAGAGAAATTGCAAGAATAGCAAGAGTTGCAGGTGCTCCAGAGGATAAAGGAGCAGGAATTTATCTTTATGTTCATGAGAAAGAAAAGGTAAGAAAGAACGATAAACTATTCACAATACATGCACAAAGTAAAACTAAATTAGAATATGCTAAAAAAACATATAATCTAAGAGACGGAATTAAAATAAAATAAAAATCCAAAAAGATTTTTACTTATTAAAAAATATTTTATTTAGCAACAATCATCGTGCTTGTAAGTTTAATTCCAGGAATTGTTCTGATTCTATCTAAAATAAACTTTTCCAATTCTCCAGGACCATCAATTTCAACTTTTGCGATTATGTCCCATTCTCCAAACAACAAATTAGTGTCTTTTACTTCAGGTAAGCCATAGATATCATCATAAGCATCTCTTTCTGTACCTGGATTAAAACTAGCTAATATATATGCTAACATTGTATCGACCCCCATGTATTAATATATGTATGTATATGTTATTGGCAATATATAAATGTTTCTTATATATAGTATATTCTAATCAACAAAACAATAATTCACAATTTTCTAACAAACGTCAAAAATCCACTATGTCCTAATTCCTGAAACGTCTTAGGCCTTACTTTTCTACCATGAATTTCCCATTCTCTTTGAATTAATTCAATAGTTTTAACATGATAAAAATCCTTATCTAAATTATTAACAAAATCCATAACTTGCGGTATTGTTGGAGAATAAGAAACAAAATGTCCTCCTTGTTTTAATGCAACTTTAGCATGAGGAATTACTTCCCATGGTGCTGGTACGTCAAGCAATAATAAATCAACATTTTTCACAGGAATGCCTGTATAAATATCATGTAATTTTGTTGTAACATTTTTTATTCCAAAATCTTTAAAATTCTTTTCAGCAATTTTCAAATGATCTTCCCTTATGTCAAAACTATGTAATTTTTTACAATGAGTTGCTAAAAATAGACCTGCAGCTCCACTACCACTTCCAGCTTCAACAACAATCATCTTATCATTAACACCACACTCTGTTAATATCAATCCAATATCTTTACGAGGAATTATCTGTGGCGCTCTTTTTATTTTTTCAAAATTATCAGAAAAATCAGCAGGCATTACATTTAATTCAATATCTTTATTTGTCTTTACAATGCCATCTTTTTGTAAATCATCTGATTTTACAAACCCATATTCACAATGATAATCACTAGAAGTATCTCTAACATATATCTTTTTACGTTTCTTTAAATTATACATAACTTTTTTGATAATCATAACTTTTAAAATATAGAACATAGTATATAAAAGTTACTGCATATATCAATTAAGTAAAAATAACACATTAAACTTCTTTTTTATTAAAAATACAATTTTCATATTTTAGACCATCAAAAGATATTATCTCCTGTCTTTTTTGAAAGGTAAAATTATTAAAAAAACTATACTCTGAATCATTAAAAGCCACTTTACCCAACAAAAATACTCCTTTCTTAGCTATCCTATAAGAAAATGCTTCATTTCTCCAACGAACATTTTTAGGTGAGTTTATATATAAAAAATTACAAGACTCTTTTTCAGAGCTTTTAGGAAAATTATGATCAGACACATAAAAATTAACTTTTTTCAAGTCTAATTTATTTTTTTTCTCATTTGCAAGACTTATCATTTTTGAAGAATAATCATAACCATTAAATTTAATCTCTGAATTTTTATAATGTTTTGCCAAGAACAAAATATCAAGCCCAGTAGCGCATCCTGCATCTGTAATTTTTAACTTTTTATTTTCCTTGGCTAAAGAATCAATCACGAAAACCAAACTAATTAACGATTTTACTCTACAATCATAATTAAAAAAAACACTTTCATAGATATCATGAAATTCAGGCATTTGATTAAGCTTTATTCCTTGCCTTTTTTTCTCTCCAAATAACTCACATAATTTATCTTTGTCAAATCTTTCAAACATTTTTTCAAATGGCCCAGACAGAGGATCATCAAGTTTATTAAAATCAAAAGAACTAAAATAAGATTCAATTTCTTTCTCTAACAGGCAAGTATCAAATGTCATAATTATAAACAGAAAACAATAACTTTTAAAATTAACTTAAAAAAAAAGAAAAGAAAAAAAAATAACACTGCCAAAGGCAATGTTTTTGGTCAAGCTTTTTTTTAAAAAGGTTGATTTATTTCTTACTCCTACTAAAACCTTCCATTGATTTTAAAATTTCTAAAGGCATAGCAAAAATAACTGTATTACTTTGATCTGAACTTATATCATTAATGCTTTGTAAAGTCCTCAAGTGTAAAGCTCCTGGAGCTTTTGATAACATCTCAGCAGCTTTACTCATATTCTTTGCAGCAATAACTTCACCTTCAGCTTTAATAATAACAGCTCTTTTTTCTCTTTCAGCTTCTGCTTCTTTACCAATTACTCTTTTCAAATCATTTGGTAATTCAACGTGTTTAAGTTCAACTGAATCAACTTTAATACCCCAAGGATCTGTCGCTTTATCGACAATTTCTCTAATCCTCGTACTGATTTGATCTCTTTTACTAAGCAATTCATCTAAAGTAACTTCTCCAACAACATCTCTCATTGTAGTTTGTGCAAGTTGAGAAACTGCATAATTATAATGCTCAACTTCAATAATAGCTTTTTTAGAGTCTGATACTTTATAATAAAGGACAGCATTAACTGTTATTGAAACATTATCTTTTGTAATTGCATCTTGGTCTGGAACGTCAACAGCTTTAATTCTCATGTCAACTCTAACCCAACTTTGAATAATTGGAACAACTAACCTTAACCCAGGTTTCATAATTCCACTATATTTACCTAAAGTAAACCTTACTCCTCTTTCATACTCATTTACAATTTTTAACCCAGATAATACTAAAAATACTATAAGGATTGTAAACCAACTAAATCCTAAAATCATTTTTTTTACCCCCTATTTATTTATGATGAATTCAAAATCATCATCACTTGCTGAATTGTATGATAAATCTTGAAATTCTAAACTTTCTCCATTGCCTTTAATATAAATTGGAACTCCTTTATAATCCCAAATGCCCATTTCAACATTTCCAAACTTAATAATTTCACATCTCTTGTTTGCATCACACTGTTTATTCTCAATTATTTTAGCATCCGTTGTTATTTCTTTAACTCTTTCAAATGGCGTTTCAACATAAAATTTGTCAAAATCAATTTCTAACTCATTCTTATAAGCATTACATTTTGAAGGATGTTCACAAGTAGCCCATGCTTTTTTATTTACTAAATCAAAATACATATTATCATAGCCTTCTATTTCTATAGGCAAATCCCACTGTACACTTCCATAAGTATATTTCATGTATTTATCATTAACAATAACATTAAACTTTCTATCTCTGTCTGTATCATGATGATAATAACTTAGACTCTTTAAATTTTCAAATTTATCAAGTAAACCTTGAATTTTTGAATCCATTTTTACTTCAACTTCTATAACTTCAATTGGTGCATTAACCTGTGCTTCAGGTGCTTTTGCAGTTGGCTGTGGTTGTGCCACAGGACATTTAGTTAAATCATCAACTGTTGTACCGTCTGTACAAACATAAGTCTTGCTACAACCAACAAGCATTATTAACATTAAAATCATAATTATTTTTTTCATTTTTCTCCTCCTAGCAACAAACTTCTTTTTTGCCTGTTATTAATTTTCTATAATCTTCTTGATTAAAATTCTTATTAATATATGTCAGAGGATTTCTTGAATTAAATTTAGTATTTTCTCCTTCCCTTATTTCAAGATGCAGATGATATCCCCTAATTGCTCCCGTCTTACCAACTAAAGCAATCTTCTCACCTTTCTTAACCTTTTGCCCAACTTCTACTGGTACATTTCTATCAAGGTGAGCATAAAGTGAATAAACTTTAGTTTTCTTGCCATTAATAATTCTAATATGTTCAACAGCAACAACTTGCCCATAACCTCCTTGTTCCTCAACCTGTACAACTGTTCCAGATGAGACTGCAACTACAGTAGTTCCTTTATTCATAGCAATATCAATGCCATTATGTTTTTTATATACACCTGTGTCAGGATTTTGTCTATTTCCATACTTGCTTGTAATCCTTACTGCACAATCAGAAGGTGAACCAAAAACACATCCTTGCGCCTCATTAGTTACAAAATTCTTTTCTAAAGTTATATCAATTACCTCTTGAGTAACCTTTTTTATATTACTCTCCTGACCAATTTTACTTATTTCTTTACCATCAGGAACTTCTATCTGATTATCTGCTGCTACCAAATCCTTAACCCATCTATTATTTTGTTCTGCAGTCCCAGCATATGGTATTTTTGTCCCATACTTTGCTTCATAATATTTTTTTCTATTTTTAAAACTTGAATCAAGATCATTTGAATTAAACAAATCAGATATTGAAGTTGAACCTTTTGGCGCATTAAATACATCCACTCTTTTAGCATCAGGTTCTAATGAACTTTTCTCACCACCTTTAATTAAACCAGAAAATTCATTAGCATCAGATTCAGAGATAATTCCTTCTTTTTCTAAATATTCAGGAATAGCAGATGCATATTTTTTTTCCTTTTTAACTGTATCAGCGTCATCCCATGAAAAACCAACATCTCCATCTAAATCTTTTATACGATTTATAAAAAAATCAGACAATTCATTAGCCATTTCCTTTTGCTCTTCAGGATTATTTACCGCAAAATCTACTTTTTCAACACCAACTTTCGCATCATTACTTATTGCTTCAATATTTCCTAATTTAATATTAACTTCTCCAGAGTCATGTTTAACAATAAGTTGTTCAGATTTAATTAAAGGTTCATCTCGTATTACATAATAATTAAACTTACCATTTTCTTTAGCATAAATAAGATTTTTATCTCCATTACGAATAGAAACTTCATGATTATCACTTAACGAATCTTCATTTACAAGAACCTTATCTCCTTGCAATCTAACTTTTACTCCCCAGACCTGTCCAACATTATCTTCATTAAATATAGTCATACCCTGGCCATTTTTAGTATTAATAACTCTTTTAGTTACAAGTCTTCCATCCTTTACTATTTTTTCAGTATATGATGCCGCTATATCGTTCGTCTGTTTTTTTTCATCATACCCTGCAACAACATTCTTAACATCTCCATATTTATCTAATATGATGTATGAAGCATAATTACTTTTCAAAAATTTTTCTTGATTATTTCCTTCAATACTAATTTGTGCATTACCAGTAAATCCTGCTTTTTTTTGATTTTCTTTCCAATAATATTTTGCGCCAGTCTTCAAATCTGCTTTAATTGTTTTACCAAGTTCATTATGTAAAACTTGAACATTATCCCCTTTTGTTACTTTGACTCCAACATCACCTTTATCAGTAACTTGCATCAAAATTTCATTCTCACCTTTTCCAGCAACATTAAATCCATTAACTTCAATCTTATCTTTAAAACTAATTTTTAATTGTTCATCGGCTTCATATCCTGGTTCATTTGCTGCCTCAACAGTATATTCGCCTTCTTCTTTTAATTTAAAATTTCCAATATAAAGTCCATCTTCCTTTTTTTCAAATTTTCCAAATTCGCCTTCACTTAAATCTACATTAATATTGCTTTTATCGCCTTTAAGTACAAAATATCCATCATAGAACTCTACATTTTTTCCTTTAAAAAAATTAACCGGAATTTTCTTACCATTTGGAAAAACTATATTTTCTTCAGAATCCATTTTAAAACCATCACTTTTCCAATCTACATAATTTATTCCAACCGCTTTTGCAAATTGTATTTTATTTAATTTTACTAAATCATCAACTTTTTCTAAAACTTGAGTAGTCATT
>CAYZMD010000051.1:0-9823 GCA_964479425.1 uncultured Methanosarcinales archaeon
CGGGCTTTTACAAAACCTGTACACGTTGATCCTTATGAAGCAGTAAAAATACATGAAACAACAACAGGTGAAACGAGTGGACAAATAAGTGAATTACCTACTTTAGAAAACAGAGAAACTTTAGCAGGAACTTGGCAACTAGATGAAACCGAAACAATTGAAATATGTGATATAAAGAATGGAGTATATATGGTAGATGGATGTGTTGCTAAAAGCGAAAGTGTAGTAATTACATATGATGATACCTTAGCAGATAGCGACGGAGATGAATATGCAGATGGAGCGGAAATAATTCTAGGAACAGATCCAGCAGATGATACGGACTTTCCAGCATCAGCTTTAGATGGTGATGGAGACGGATATACAAATGGAGAAGAAATAGCATTAGGAACAAATCCGGCTGATGCTACAGACTATCCACCTGCGGTAAGTCAGGGAAATGCACCTGAACTAGTAGCAAATATGTATCCTGTAAAATGGAATGGTACAGCATGGGAAGTAACGACAAATACAGATACGGAATGGTATTTTTATAACGGAGACATAAGAAATGATGATTGTACGGATGCAACAACATGTGATAATGGAACAGGAAGCTTTCAAGATGATAAATGGGCAAATGTTCATATAACGACGACATCTTTGACGGAAGGAAACCCAGTTCTAGATGCAGATTTAAATATGTATGTATGGATACCTAGGTATACTTATAAAATGAATGTAACTCCAGCAGTAGGAGTTACCAATACTACAACAGGAGTAGATGCGGAAAATATATCAATAAAATATAGTACAGGAACAACTGATGATAATACTTCTAGTTATCTATCACATCCAGGATTTACATTTGGAAGCGACGAACTAAATGGAATATGGGTAGCAAAATTTGAAATGAGTTCAAATACAGCAAGTGATGATTTTGGAGTTCCAAGCGGAGCTGCATACGGAGTATCAAGACCAAGCGCTAAACCATGGAGAAACACATCGGTAAATGATATGTTTAATGAAGCAAGAACAATAGAAACTGAAATGTCATTAACAACTGCGGATTCTCACATGATGAAATCAGCTGAATGGTCTGCAGCAGCATATCTCTCTGAAGCTATTAGGGATGGAGAAGAAGTATGGATAAATAATCAAGGTTGGTATGATAGCTCAAGCACCACAAACAATTATAAATTTATTACAACAGGGTGTGCGGGAACAAGTGTTAGTGTTTTAGATAATAATGCAACAAGCGCTGGATGCTCAACAAACTATGATTATAAAACTGGTGGAGTTAAAGCATCAACAACAGGAAATGTATACGGAATATATGATATGTCTGGTGGATCATGGGAATACATGGCAACATATATAAATGACAATACAGATAGTCGATTAACAAGTAGTACATATGCTTTAGCACTTGCTAATGCAGATAGTAAATACAAAGAAATGTTTAATATAAGCGGGGCAACAGATACGACAAATTATAGTAATGCAAGCGTTTTGACAAGTGGACTCTCAATACATGAAACTAGTACATCAGGAACAGGCACTACTTCTTGGCACTCGGATTATTCGTACTTTCCATACGCAAGTTACCCTGTTGTCCGTCGTGGTGGCTATTTCAATAGTAGTTCCTATGCTGGTATGGTCGCGTTCGTTCGCGGTCTTGGTGGTGCGTATCTGGACAGTGGTTGGCGCGCAGTTCTCACGCTTTAAAAAAAAGAAAACGTATTTCATAAGAAATCGGTATAATGACAAATAAAATATAGAAGTAAAAACAAAATTAGGAGTGCTTGAGGAGCAAGTGAAACTTGCGACATGAAACGAATTTTCGAAAATGAAAAGAAGTAAAAAATAAAGGCGTCTAACAAACAAAACGGTCTTATGCTCTGCGCGAAGCCAGAGTATAAGACTGAATTTTTGCAAAAAGAGAGGGAAAATGAATAAATACACAGAATATTTAAAACATAAAATAGAAAATCCAGATAAAGTAGTATTTGTTAAGATAGGCAATTTTTATCATACATTTGACATAGATGCTTTAATAATCGAATCAATATTTAACTATAAACTTAGTATAAACAAAGAAATAAAAGTTGGATTTCCGATTTCAAGTATTGAGAAGATCAAAGCGGAACTTGATAAACTGAAGATTAGTTATTCTATAGTTTATAATAATGATACAACAAAGAATGATAATAATGCATTTGAAGCATTCAAGGAAAAGGTTAAAGATAGACATGAGTACATACATAAATATAAGTATATACTCGATAAATTAAATTCATACATATTTGATAAAGATTCTGATAAGAAAATTATAGATGACATATATGAAACATTGAAATAACGGAATTTATATTAATTTATAGATTTAGGACTAAACTGTAAAACTGTTTGGACGCTTTTAGTTTTTTTGTTGTCCTTCGTGGTGGCAATTTCAATAATAGTTCCAATGCTGGTATGTTCGCGTTCAATCGCAATCATGGTGGTGCGAATCTGAACAATGGTTGGCGCGCAGTTCTCACGCTCTTATACAATCGCCGGAATTATATGTTCAAGGATATATAATGTGTGCAAAATTTAAAAGGAGTTTAGTTCCTTCCTATTATAGGTAAATATTAAATAGAGTATATTTTGCTAGTAGAGTAATTCGAAAGTGAAATAACTCGCCAAATACTAATCTTGCAGTACAAAAGATTTATTCTTTTTTATTGTGAGATTTTTTTATTAAAACAAGTTGGGAGAATCATCTTATGAAAAGTAGTTTAAGTTTATATCAAAAGTATGTTGATCTTTTAGAGTATAGTTATATTTTACTTAAAAAATATCCGAAACATGAAAAACATGCTTTGGTATTAGAAATAAAAGAAAATATATATTCAACATTAAAACAAATTTATTTAATTAACCGTAAGAGAATATCAAATATTGAAAAAAGAGAAACGCTATATAATATAGATTCGGAAGTTATGATATTAAAACAATTCATAAGAATTAGTTATAAAGAAAAATATATAAGTTCTAATAATTACAAAGAATGGTCAAAAAGAGTGGTTGAAATTGGTAAAATGATAGGCGGTTTCATAAATTATGCCCACAAGAATTGGTAATATATATAATAAAGAATTAACTTTTGAAAAACTATTAAATGCACATAGGAAAGCTAAAAAGTCTAAGAGATATAGAAAAGCTGTGATTTTATTTGAAATTAATTTAGAAGAAAATATTTTTGATTTGTTATATGAATTAAAAGATGGTAATTATAAATTTGGCAACTATAAATCCTTTACTGTATATGAACCAAAAGAAAGACTGATAAAAACTCTATGTTACAAAGATAGAGTAGTTCATATGTGGTATGTAGAAAACTTTATTAAACCAATCTTTCTGAATATATTCATTAAAGAAACTTTTGCATGTATTCCTGAAAGAGGAATACACAAGGCAAAAGAAAAAACTCAGCATTTAATGAGAAAAAAGAAAAGAGTAAATAAAGATTATTGGATTTTAAAGTGTGATATAAAAAAATTCTTTTTTAACATAGATCAGCAAATACTATTTAATATTTTTGAAAGAAAAATTAAAGATAAATATTTTTTGAAGTTAACTAATGAAATAATATTCAATGTAGAAGATGATATAGGGATACCTATTGGTAATTATACTTCACAATATTTTGCCAATATATATTTAAATGAGCTGGATATATTTGTTAAATATGGATTAAAATGTAACTCTTATGTTAGATATATGGATGATTTTATTTTGTTTCTTAACGATAAAAATGAATGTAAAGAAAAGTGGATACTAATAGAAGAGTTTCTTTTTAAAAAATTAAAATTAAGACTAAACAAAAAAACAGATTATTTTAAGAATACACAAGGTGCAAATTTTTGTGGTTACAGAATTTATAATACTCATGTATTAGTTAGAAATAGTAATAAGGTAAGAAATCGTAGAAAATTCAAAAAGTTCAGTTGTAAGTTAAAAGAAAATGTATCTGACGTTACTTATATAAAAAACAGTTTTATGAGTGTGAGAGGTTATATAATGCATGCAGATAGTTATGGATTGTATAAACATTTTGTTGGCATATTGAAAAGATAAAGTATATCTTCTAATTTATGAACATTTAAAAATGACAGGAATAATATTGATTAATGATTAGATAATATGATATATTATATTCAGTTGATATCTATAACTAATTTTGTCTGTTTTTGTTAATACACTGGATACAGGCTCCAATTTTTTATTTAAAAGATATTGACAATTATTCTAATTCTGTTATAATTGTAATTGCCTACTTTTTTAGTAGTTGCGGGTGTAGTTTAATGGTAGAATTCCAGCCTTCCAAGCTGTTAGTGAGGGTTCGATTCCCTCTACCCGCTCCATTAGTATAAAAAGTCGAACTTTATAGTTGCCGACTTTAATAGATATCAATTAGAAACCCTAATTGATTTTTTTGTGTTTAAAGGAGGTAATTATGAAATTAGAAATTACAAAAAAAGAATTAGATATTGATTATGAAATAAAAAGAAAGGTAGATGTTATATGTAGTTTTTGCAAAACAAAAGCAAAATACATAAACGGGAGTATTAGAAAAGTAGATAAAACAAATCTCATTTATGTAGAACCCCATAGAATTATCATTAATGATCTAGTGTTTCTAGTCTTTAATGATAGTAATAACCTCTTTCTAGGCAATTTAAGTAATCAATACGAGTTTAAGGACTTAAAAAGAATATTAAGTGAAGGAGAAAAGTCAGATGTCATATTATAGTGAATCAAAAGAACATTATAAAAAGCAACTAACTGAAAGGTTAGTTAATGAAGTAGTGTTATATAAGAAATATAGAGATGACGCTAATGAGAGTATGAATCAATTATTTAATAGTTGCTCTGATACTATTGTACTTAATAAGAAAGAAAAGTTAGAAGTTATAGAAAATGCAAAAGAAATATTAAAGAATGTATATAAAATTAATGTTATTACTGATGAGCCTTTGAAATTCAAAACCGTTGACATTTAAAAAAAGTGTGATACTATATAAATCAAATGAAGCAGTAAACCTTTAAGGAGGTTGATGTGATGAAAAGATTAAAAGAAAATAAAAGAAAACATAAAAAGAGGCTAAAAGTAGTACCAACAATACTTTTGCCTCTTTTTCTATAAGAAGGAGAGATCAATTGTTATGGATAAAATGGATAAAAAAATAGCAGGAATATATATAAGAGTATCAACAGAAGATCAAGCTAGAGAAGGATTCAGTTTAGGAGAGCAAAAAGAAAAACTAGAAAACCTATGTAAGTATAGAAATTATAAAATATATAAAATTTATGAAGATGCAGGAATAAGTGCTAAAGATACAAACAGACCTGCATTTAAAGAAATGATAGAAGATATGAAATCTAAAAAGATAAATGTGATAGTTTCATACAAACTGGATCGTTTAACAAGAAGTGTAGCAGATTTAGAAAAGTTTATTAATCAAATTGAGAAGCATGAATGCACTTTAGAATGTGCATTAGATGATATTAATACAGATACTGCAAATGGTAAGTTCTTTGTTAGAATGCTGACAGTGTTGTCACAACTTGAAATAGAAAGAACGAGTGAGAGAACAAAGTTTGGAATGATCGGGGGCTATTAAAAATGGACATATACCTGGCGTTACTCCAATGGGTTATGTTAGAGAAAATAAAAAACTAGTTATAAGCGAATTAGACAAAGATACAATTATAAAGATATTTAAATTATATACTGAAAGTTATTCATATCAAAAGATTTCAAATGAACTTAATATGACTCATGAATTAGGTAAAAACTGGAGAGATACTACTGTTAAGCATGTGTTGGATAATGTTATTTATCGCGGAGATTATTTAGATGGTAAAACAACAGGTAATCCTGTGTTATATGAAAATGTAGTACCACCTATAGTATCTAAAGAACTATGGCAAGAATGCCAGAATCAAAAAGGTAAAAATAGTAGAAACTATACTAGAAATGTTTTATATTTATTTCTTCAAAAGGTTAGATGTCCTAAGTGCGGAAGAATAATGGCTGGTAAAGCTCCAGGAGGAATTAAAAAGCACAAATACGTTTATTATAAATGCGTAGATTGTAAAGGGTATATAAGAGAAGATATCTTAGAACAAAAACTTGCACCTCTAATTATGCAATTAACTGAATTTGATTCTCTTATCAAAAATCAGTTTGGTAGTGTTCTTACGAATAAACTAGATAATCCTATACCTAAGTTAGAAAAAGAAGTTAAAGCCATTGAGATTAAGAAAGACAGGCTAAAACAAGCGTATTTAAATCAAGTAATTAGCTTAGATGAGTTTAAAAGTGAAAATGAGATACTTGAAAATAATATAAATGCTTTAAATAAAAAAATCGGTAGTGAAAAGTTAAATGAAAAACTAGACTTTAGTTATGAAAGTATAATGATATGTAGAGATATTAGAAGATTTGAATGGATAAAAGCAAACGGAGCAATTGGGTTATCTCCGCTTCATGAATATGAAAATTTATCACTTAAAGAAAAACAAAGTATGTTTATGAGATATATTGATAGTATTGAATATGAAGGATCTGGAAAAGACTTAAAAATAACTAAGATAAATTTTAGAGAAACTTTTTTAAATGAATATAACAATTGCGTTCAAAAAGGAATGTTTGATGAACTAGCAAACATACAACTTGAAAATGGTAGACACTTGATTTATTGTAGTAGTCCTAAATCGCATAAAGAAGTAATTAGTTATGTTGATAAATTAAAAGAATTATATGATGTTGATTATATTGAATTCGATGTAATCAATACTGAAAAAGGAGAGCTGTTTGATATAAAGAATAAAGATGTGAAAAAAGGATATAGAGCAATAAAAATGATTCCCATAATATCAGATAAAAGAGAAGAAAATATTTCTAAGAAGAAACTTGGACTTTTAACTATACCTGAGAAACTAGAATAAACAAAAAGATAAAGTCAAGAGCGTGAGTTCATTTCACTCTTGACTTTATGCTCTTAGAATAATAGAAATAATCAAACAAAAACTTGTTTGAGTTACCAACAATAACTGCGAAATTAGATATCACGTTTTGTTCCCCGAAGGAGAATGAAAGTGACAGATAATTTATAAGGAAAATATATTTTGTGAAAAACAAAATTATATTTGGTGGATTTTCTAAAAGAACAAGATATCACAATGTGATATCAGTTCTTTAGGAAATACTAAAAGCCTCGCAGAGCCCCTATTTTGATAGTATGTCAAAATACCTAGGGGGTTATAGATTTTGGCATTAGAAAAAACAAGCAAAATTTACCCACAGAAAGGAGCATGTATTATAGAAAAATTAGCATATTCATTTCATTTAGGAAGTGATAAAAATAAGAAACCAATTTCAAGAATTAAAGCTAAAAGTAATATAAGTAAAACCACATCACTCAGTAATAATGCAATTCAAAATTTAAAACAATTATCAAGAGCTGAAAAACATAATTATAGAAAATATGATAATGATGATGAAGATGTTATAATAATAAAAGGAACAAGTAATTTAGTAAAAGATGTTAAAGATGTCTATATAAAAGAACTTGAAAAATCAAAACTAGAATATAATAACAAACAAACTAGAGACGATAGAAAAATAGTTGATTATTTTAATCATATTAGTAATAGCTCTAAAATTGATCTAGCCTGTGAAATTATTATAGAATTAGGAAATAAAAAATACTGGGATACTAAAGATATTAATTTTAAGAAAAAAATGACTACCGTGTATGAGGAGCAAGTAAAAGATTTAGAAATGCTACTACCCTCTTTTAAAGTATCAAGTGCAATTATACATTATGATGAAACCTCGCCTCATTTGCATATAGTTGGGATTCCTATACAAAACGGTAACAAAAATGGTATGAGTAAAAAAGTAGGTAAATCTACGGTATTTACTAAGGAGTCATTAAAGGTTATTCAAGATAAAATGAGATCAATGTGTATTGAAGCGTTTAACAATGAATATCACCTGAATCTAAATTTAAAGGAAAAGAAAAAAGGAAGAAATAAAGATATACGTGTGTCTGATATGGATAATTATATGGAGTTTACTGAAAAAATAGAAAAAAACAAAAAAATATTAGAAGAGGCTAATAGGAAAAATGAAAAACTTAATATAAAATCAGAAGAACGAATGGAAACTATTAGTAATCTTAAAACTACAAAAATAAACAGAAACAGTTATATTCTATCGTTGAAGGAAAAAGAAAAGCTAGAAGAGTATATTAAAGAAGTTAAAACTATTACTGTTGGTTACAAAGAATTTAACGAATTTATATTATCTATAAATAAAATCAAAGATGATTTTGAAAAACAAAACGAAAAGATAAAATTATATAAAGAAAATGAAAGATCATTATCCATTAAGGGTTTAGAACTCAATAAACAATTAAAAATCAAAGAAGAATGCATAGATAATTTAGAAAAAGAAAATTATAACCTTAAAAGTATCGTGTATGATTTAAAGGATAGATTTAAAAAACTAATTAAATTCTTAAACAAGAAATTATTTCATCGTTCACATAGAGATGAAAAATATAAGGAAATAGTTAAAGATTTGAGTGACGCAGATATATTTACTAAAAATGACCTTAGAAACATATATACCAAAGAAAATGAATTAGAAAGGTGATGATTTAACCAACAGTTTACATCGAATCCTATTTAAAGCTTGAAAAATATATAATAAACCTTTATAATTAAAATATAATAAATAGGATCGGACGTGTTCATATGATAAAAAACAATAAAAATGGGTTCACACTAGTGGAACTTCTAGCAGTAATAGTAATTCTTGCAATAATTCTAATAATAGCAGTCCCTAAAATAACAGATATAATTGAAGGAGCTAGACAAGGTGCTTTTGAGTCTTCTGAGAAGATGCTTGTAAAAGCAACAGAAACATATCTTTCAACAAGTGGAGTGGCAATGCCAGAAAATATAGATGATGAAATATCAATTCCGTATACTATGCTTAGAGATAGTAAATATATAAGCAAAATATATAATCCAAAAAATAGTAGCGAAGAATGCTCTGGAACAATAATAGTAAAGAAAGTAGCAGCTAATAAATATACATATACACCAAACTTATCATGTGGAAGCATTGAAAACCCAGATTATGTTTCGAATTGGGCAACACTACCACCAACAATAACACTAGTAGGAGATAATCCATATATAATTGAGATAAATAAAAGTTATACTGTACCAGAAGCAACTGCATATGATGCAGCAGATGGAACAATAGATCCAAGCAGTATAACAGTAGTAACACCATCAATAGATAATACTGTTATAGGAACATATACAGTAACATATAACGTTGACGATTCAGATACTAATTCAGCAACAGAAGTAACAAGAACAGTTAAAGTAGTCAGTCAAGGAAATGTACCAGAACTATCTAACAACATGTATCCGGTAAAATGGAATGGAACAGCATGGGTTGTTACTACAGAAACTGATCAAGAATGGTATGTATATAATGGAGATATCGATAACTCGGCGGATGTAGATAAAAATAGTGGAACAGGATTATTTGAAGCAGATGAATGGGCAAACGCACATATTACAACTACAAGTTTATCAGTAGGAGATACAGTAAACGAATCTGATTTAAATATGTATGTGTGGATACCAAGATATAGTTATTTATTAAATGAAGGATCGAAAACAATAGCAATAAGATACAGTGATGACACTACAGATGATAATACTTCTAGTTATCTATCACATCCAGGATTTACATTTGGAAGCGACG
>CAYZMD010000052.1:0-4215 GCA_964479425.1 uncultured Methanosarcinales archaeon
TTTAAATGCGTCTTTCATTGTATTTTGGAAACTAGTTGAATTTATAAATTTACTTAGAAATTATGCTTATATGAGAAGATTATCTGTAAAAGAAGTAATTATGCATTTTAAAAGAAGATATTCACTATTCTATCTGTATGGTTGGCTTATGATAATCGGATTTGTTTTTGTTCTATTATTTGCAGCTTTTTTTGAATATATTAGAGCATTTTTCTTTATTGTAGCTTTTGTTATTATTGGTGGTTATAGTATGATTTACCAACGTGTTATTAGATGGAGTTTAGGTGTTGAACTGATTTTTACTGGCACTGTTCTTTGTAGTATAGCTTATGGTCCTTTGGCTGGAGCAACTGTAGGATTTGTTGGATTATTACTTGGTGAAATTTTGTCTATGAAAATATGTCCACAAACAATGATTAGTTTTTTAGCGATTATAATTGTTGGTGTGTTGTCTCATTATATTTATTCAGGAAGTGTTTTTACTACAGGGATAATTATGTTGCTTTTTTATAATGCGATGATTGTTCCTTTGTATTATATGATAGGAAGTAATCCTGTTAAATTATTTGCGTTTAGTTCTACACATATTATATTTCATTTTTGGATGTTTAAACATATAGCACCATTAATCTTACTTATAATGAAATAAAGCGAAAATCGTAACTTTTTAATGTGGATTTTTTGTCATTGCAATTTAGATAAATTGTATTTAAATTGTAATAAATTCTAGAATGTCGTTTGTTAAATCTAAGATGGCAAAATGTGGTTTTTCTCTATCTCCTTTTACTGAACCAGGGTTAATTATTCTTGTATTGCCTGATTGAGTATCCGAGTGTAAATGTTGATGACCTAGAATTAAGTAATCTAAATTTTGTTTAAGAAGATTTTCTACTGATTCAGATGAATTTCCATGCGTTATTCCTATTTTTTTATTTTCTAAATTAATTATACCTGTGCTTCCTAATAATTGAAAATTGTTTTCTTTTGTAATTTTGTCAAAAGCAAGAATCTCGGTATCACAATTTCCAAGAACAAAATGAAGTTTAAAACCTTTGAATAATTCTAATGTGTTTGGAAAACTTATATCTCCAGCATGAAGTATTGTTGTTATTTGTTTTTCTTTGATAATATTTAATACTTTATTGATATTCTCAATATTATCATGTGTATCGCTAATTAGTGCTATCTTCAAGAAAATCCCTCAATTTCATTAAAGCTTTATGTCTGTGTGAAATGGTATTTTTTATTTCATTGTCAAGTTCTGCATATGTTTTATCATATCCATTAGGCATGAATATTGGATCCCAACCAAATTTATCCCCTTTGGGTTCTACTATTTTTCCATTGCAAATACCTTCAAAAACTTTTGGTTCTTTTCCTGGCTCGCAATATCCAATAGAGCAAACAGCTTCTGCGGATTTGTTTTCATGATTAGATAGCATTTTGTAAAGTCCATCTCTACCGAGTTTTTCAAGAAAATGTTTGATGTAAATTCCTGGTAACCCTTTTAATGAGTCAAAGCAAAGTGCTGTATCATCTATAATACAAGTTTTTCCTGTCTGCTTTGCTGCAAGTTTTGCTTTTTTCATAGCAACGTATTGTCTTTCGCCTTGTAATTCGTCTAAGTTAAGCTTGATATTTTCAATATCAAAATGATTAAGAATTTCTCTAGCTTCCTTAAGCTTGTTCATATTTCCGGTTACAAAGTATATTTTCATTTTCTTAATATTAACATAGGATATCCTACATCATCTAGTAATTCGTATTTTATGTCCATATTATCTATGAATCCTAAACAGGCTGATCTTGCTTCCTCAAGAGTTTCAAATTTATTTTTAGCTTCTACTTCAACAAAAGTCCCTAGATCTTTTATTTTGTCTATTGTTATTATCAATTTATCTGTTTCATATTCTTCTCTTTCTTTATCGACCGTAACAACATGTTTGAATTTTAGTTGCTCTAGTATCTTTTTCATCATTTCGTAGTTTTCAACATTCGTTTCATATTCTTTAGTATGTTTTATTCCTTCATGTATCGCTAAATGAAAGTGTAGTCCTGTTTTCTCTCCTTCTCTTCTAATTCTAAACCATTTAGTAGGATTTTTTGGAGCAAAGAAATCTTCGTTATGTGCTGTGAAATATTCATCAATCTGATGTTTGTTTTTTATATAGGTTGTTAACTGTTTTAATTCTATTTTAAATTTTTCAATATCTTCTATTTTTACTTTAATTTCGACTTCGATATTCATATGTTTCCCTCGCAAGTGCTACTCCGGTATTTATAACATTTACATCTCTGTGTCTTGATAATGTAAATATTTTTGTTTGATTCTCTAGATAATTTATATCAAAATTGTTTTCTATTGTTATACTTTTCCATCTAGAACTTATTAAATCAAAATATTCTTTGTATAATTCTGATACTTTCTTAATATTTTGCTTAACCCATTTATCACTTTCAGTATTTTTATTCTTAAGATTTAGTTTTAATCGGTTTTCAGGAACATCAATTAATATATAATTTATATTTTGATCCTCTATTCCTTCATTAATCATTGACTGTGAAATGCAGAAAAGTTTTATTGAATTTTTTCTGAACTCATCTGTCTCAAGATATCTTTTATCTATTTTTTCACAAACAAAATGATTATATACGCTACTTGTTACTAAATGTCTATCTATGATACCATCTTCTTCGTGTGAGATTAAAACTTCAATATTTCTTGCTATAAATTTTGTATTGAAACATTCTGGTCTATCTACTTTACTCTCTAATTCTCTTTTTATTGATTCATATAAATCTTGATCTTTTGGTTTGTATTTTGTTAAGTTTATTGATTCTAATTTTGATATCTTTTTAATTTTTGCAATAACAATGCTCTTCCCTGCACCATCCGGACCATCTACTATTATTTTCATGATAACTTCTCTTTTAACATTTCATAATCTTCTTTAGTTATTTCCTTTAATCTTTTTGCAAATATTTTATATGTTCTATCGTTAACAAAATCGATAAATGAAAGTTTCTCATAGAATTCTTTTAATTTTGGTTTTTTAGTTGATAATTCTTTTGCGATTAATTTTTCGTCATTTATTCTATATGCACCTAATATAATGCCTATCTCAGAAATATGTATAATAAATTTATCTTCTTTATCTGTCTCTTCAGGCATATAATCTATTTCTATTTGTTCATGAGAATCTAATTCTTCATATTCTTCTTTTTTAATTCTATATAACCAATATTTCATTTTTTTGGTACCACAAATGATACAAACGCCGAGATAATTGTTAGCCAAATAATACCGGACAAAAATAATGAGAAAAACCAAGCCCATCCTTTTAAGTAAATATAACCCATAGATGCCAAGAACCCTAAAGCTAAATTTAAAGGAATTAATGCTTTGAATCTTCTAATGTAAATTTCATAAGGATGTTCTGTTATCTGAGATTCTAATTTAGTTTTATATTCTCTGATTACTTTTTCTTTTAATAATCTATATTCTATTGGTGATAATTTGGATATTGGCATAATTAATAGAATAATATATTATTATTTAAAATTAATGGACTAAACAAGAATTCTTTCTTTAAATTATGTAAAACACAAATTTTCAGAAGAGAACCATTTTCCTATAATTCTACAAATTATATTTTGGTTTATACATATTCTTCCTAGTATACTAAATGATAACATTTATATATTACAAATTATTATTATGTTAATATTGGGGGTAAAAAAATATGGTTATACTATTTGATCAATTTAACATGCCAAATGATGTATTTAAGTTAATCTTTGCTACAGAACAGCAGGAGATTGTTGGCAGATTATTGATTCAATTCATTAAGGAAAATGATGGTGAAATTTCTAAAACAGAAATGTCAACATTTGCAACTAAATTACACGAAGGTAAATATGAAACTACTTTGAATAAAGACCCATATATTGGTAAGAAAGTTAAGATTAGTTATAATAAAAGACAATTCTATGATAGAATTTTAACGCCAATGAAATCAATGGGACTTGTTGATTATGACATGTATAGAAGAAGCTATAAGATCTCTGAGAAATTTAATAAATTAATGTTAAAGATTGGACTTCTTTGGTTAAAAGAAATTGATCAATTCAGAATAAAGAGAAGTTTTTAGAAAAGCTCCGTCACTACGTTCCTTGAGTTTTTCTCCGAAAAACTTTGTCACTACGTTCCTTGAG
>CAYZMD010000052.1:4315-9815 GCA_964479425.1 uncultured Methanosarcinales archaeon
TTTTCTCCGAAAAACTTTGTCACTACGTTCCTTGAGTTTTTCTCCGAAAAACTTTTATATATTATGTTTTTTTAATTATTTATGAATAGTTTATCAACTGCTGCGAAGAAATTAGTGTTATCACATAATTTAATGCGGTTTGGTAGAAACTTGTTTAAGTTGTTTATGTCTATTTATATATTCAAATTAACTGATTCTATTCAAGACGTTGCTTTATTCTCTTTTTTTTATATGATATCTCATATGGTGTCTTTTATTTTATTTGCAAAAATTGTTAAAAAAGGTAAAGCAAATACTCCAAGGCAGTTTGGACTCATTGGAATGTGTTTATTCTTTCTATCCTTACTATTTTTAAAAGAAAAAGCAGTAGAACATTTAATTTTACTGGGAAGTTTTTTTGGATTCTTTAATGGAATGTATTGGATTTCATATCATTTTTATAGATTTGAACTAACAAATGTAATGAATAGAGGAAACTTTGCAGGCGTAGAAACAGCGACGAAGACATTAGCTTCTCTGTTAGCTCCTATACTTGGAGGTTATTTAATTGTATACAATTTTTTTGGTTTAGAATATGGATTGGTATTTATCTTAGGAGCATTAGTCTATTTTGGTTCTTATATCTCATTTAAACCAACAGATTATAAAATAGTTTCACATTCAACATCTAATTTTTTAACAAGTGTAAAAAAGATCTGGAGAATTAAAGATTTAAGAAAAGTTTTGTACTCTGCCTTAGCCCAAGGATTTGGAAGAGGAGGGATTATTGATACATTGATTGCTTTATTTTTATTTGATATTTTAAAAAATGAATTTCATACTGGTTCTTGGATTTCATTCTTTCAGTTAGTTGCTGTTGTTATAGGTGTACTCTATGGGAAATATATGCATTATAGTAAATATAAAATGCCAATGTTAATATCTGGTTTATTGTATTCTTCTTCTGTATTGTTACTTGTTTTTTATCCGTCTTTTATTGTTTATGTTATTTTTGGAATATTAAGTCAAATTATTTCTCCTTTTATGAGCATTCCGTCAAGAGTTTATTCTCTTAATCTCTTTCATCTAGTAAAAGATTATAAGAAAAGGATTATTGATTATACTGTATTCAAGGAGCTTTTTACTGTAGGTTTTTCAAGAGCAGTAGCTTGGCTATTGATACTTTTAATACCTAACATAACTATATCATCATTAAGCGTTGTTTTAATTCTAATAGCAATCTCAATCTTTTTAGAACCTTTAATTTTATGTACAATAAAGACAAAGGTTCATAAGGTTTGATCTGGGTTTCTTTAAGCTGGAATTTTTAATTCTTGAAAATTAAATGAAAGGATCTTTACACTTACACTTTGTTTAAAATAGATATATTTCGAAGAATGTAAGTGTAAGATTGTTTTATGAGAAGGTATCGAGGGTGCATAAAGTTTTATAAGAATTTAATCAAAAACGTGTCACTTACGTTTCCTTGTATTTTTACTTAAAAAAACAAAAACTCTGTCACTTACGTTTCCTTGTATTTTTACTTAAAAAAACAAAAACTCTGTCACTTACGTTTCCTTGTATTTTTACTTAAAAAACCAAAAACTCTGTCACTTACGTTCCTTGAGTTTATGGTTTACAACCAAAAACCTTAAAAACTTCTTATTGCTACTTATGGACTTATGAAAGGTCAAGAGTTAATTAAAAAATATATTGAGTTTTATAGAAAGCATGGGCATAAAGAAATAAAGAGTGCTCCACTTATTCCAGAACATGATCCTACAGTTCTATTTACAACAGCTGGTATGCATCCATTAGTTCCATATTTAATGGGCGAAAAACATCCTAAAGGTACAAGGCTAGTTGATGTACAAAAGTGTGTTAGAACAGGAGATATCGACGAAGTTGGAGACGCAACACATCATACGTTTTTTCTTATGCTTGGTAATTGGTCATTTGGTGATTATTTTAAAGAAGAAGCTATTGAATTTTCATTTGAATTATTAACATCAAAAGAATGGCTAAATATTCCTTTGAATAGATTGGCATTTACTTGTTTTAAAGGCGATAAAGATGCTCCTAAAGACGAGGAAGCTGCAAAGATATGGCAAAAGCTTGGCGTACCTAAAGAAAGAATTGCATTTTTACCTAAAAAAGATAATTGGTGGGGACCTGCTGGAGAAACAGGACCATGTGGACCTGATACTGAAATGTTTTATTGGGCTTCTAAAAAAAAGGCGCCAATTAAATTTGATACTGAAGATAGTAATTGGGTTGAAATTTGGAATGATGTCTTTATGCAGTATAATAAACAAAAAGATGGAAAGTTTCTTCCTATGGAAAAGAAAAATGTTGACACTGGATTTGGTGTTGAAAGAGTTGCTGCAGTAATGCAAGGGTTTGATGATAATTATAGAACAGAAATGTTTTGGCCTATTATTGAAAAAATACAAGAATTATCAGGAAAAAAGTATGAAGATAATCTTAAAGCGTTTAGGGTTATTGCAGACCACACTAGGGCTGCTGTATTTATTCTTGGTGATGAACGAGGAGTTGTTCCTGGAAAAGTTGATCAAGGCTATATATTAAGACGATTTATTCGAAGGGTTGTAAGAAATGCTAAAGTTTTAGAAATTCCTGAAAATGTTGATATTAATTTTGAACTTGCAAAAATAGTAATTAAAATTTACAAAGGAATGTTTAAGATATTAAAACAAAAGGAATCATATATTCTTGATGAATTAAAAAAGGAAGAAGATAAATTTGAAAAAACTCTTGATAAAGGTCTTAAGGAATTTGAAAAAATGGTTGCAAAGGATAATCAGATTACTGCAGTTGAAGCATTTTTATTGTTTCAGTCTTATGGATTTCCAATTGAAATCATTCAGGAATTAGCTGAAGAAAAAGGCGTACCTATTGACGTTAAAGGATTTAATAAAGAATTTGAAAAACATCAAGAGTTATCTAGGAAGGGCGCAGAAAATAAATTTAAAGGTGGCTTATCAGAGGCTTCAGATATTACTAAAAAATTACACACTGCAACACATTTGCTTGGTAGCGCTTTAAGAAAAGTTTTGAAGGATAATGATATTAAACAAAAAGGAAGTAACATCACTCCTGAACGTTTAAGATATGATTTTAATTTTGATAGAAAATTAACTGACGATGAAAAAAAAGAAGTTGAAAAGATTATTAACGATGTTATTTCTAAGGCTATCCCTATCGAGAGGATGGAAATGACTTTTAAGGAAGCAAAAGAAATGGGTGCTCAAGCAGAGTTTGAAGGCAAATATAACGAGAAAGTTTCTGTATATAAAATTGGAGATTTCTCACTTGAAGTTTGTGGCGGACCGCACGTTGAGAATACTAAAGAGTTGGGTTCTTTTAAAATTAAGAAAGAACAAAGTAGTGCTTCTGGGATTAGACGGATTAAGGCTGTGCTTAAATAAAAGTTGAGCAGAGCGAGACGATGTTTTGGTCAAGCTTTTATTAAAAGGTTGGATGAATTAAAGCTGTGCTTAAATAAAAGTTGAGTAGGATAAACCTATTTTAAAATAATTTTATTTTTTTTCAATTTTTTTATAAACATCAGATTTCTTTTGTTCTTCACACATTTTAAGCATGTTTGCAATCTCAATCCCTTTATGTTTTGTAATCTCTTCCAAAGAATATCTCCCTGTATCGTGAGTCAATTCGTGTGGTAAAACAATCCAAATTGGAACATTGTCATAGAGAAAGTAATCGGGAGCTCTTTTCTTTTGATCCGATTCAGGCTTATAATAAATAGTTGCAACTTTAAGCTCAGGACAATTTAATCGCATTTTATCTTTTAAAGTTTTTTCTATTGTATATATAGTACCACCGCCATCAATTAAATCATCAATAATTAATGCTTTATCTTTTGCTTGTGCATTAGCTACAAAATATTCAGTACCATGTACACGAACTTGGCTTATATCATTAGGATTTCGTGATGTTCTAATACTTATATTGTCAGTTTCCCAACCAAGCCATCTTAGAAATTCTTGAACTTGTATTCCAATTGAACTTCCTCCTCTAAATAAAGAAACTATATAGTCTGGTTTCCAACCAGATAGGTAAATCTTTTGTGCTAATTTGCAAGAATCTATTTGATGTTTTACTGCATTATCCCAATGTTTTTCTGTCATACTAAAAGTATAAATAACTAGTATATAACTTTTGTTGTACTAAAACTCCCATAATTTTTTCTGAGTCTTTACTTCTTTTAATATTTGAGAATTACTCAGTAATTTATTTACATCATAGTTAAATTTCTTTTTTACTAAATGTGTAATATATTTTAACATTAATTCTTTTGAAGAGAATTCTAAAGATTTATTTGACATTGCATTTCTTGCAGCCTCTCTTGTTACCCAAACACCAAGAGGAGCCCAATATTCATTTGTGATAAGTCTTATGCAAATTACTTTCGCCTGTCTTTTTAATTGTTTCAATTGTTCAAGTATTGCTAATCTAACAGAATAATATCCTCCCGCAGTTTCTTGTGCATAAGTTTTTCTTCCGGTATAACCTTCAACATCATGCATATATCTTGGACTTTGAACGTGAGTCTCAAATAATTCATAACTCCATACGTCGGGAAACGTCATGACAATGTAATAATTTCCAAGGTGGCTTCCAAAAAAAACATTGTAGCCTAAATGGTTATTGTAATCTTTTATCTCGTTAATTAAATTTTTTCCAAGAGTATCATCAACAGCTGTAATACTCCATCTTGTTGGTACTAGTCTTCTATCTTTTTTTATTCCGAGATTTCCAACGCTTAACAATCTAGTTAAATAATGTTCATCAAAGTTCTTTTTGTATAATAAATTTAATGCGTCTTGAGATTTGAAATCAATATCATCAACAACTTTTTGTATCTTTGTTGGGATTTTTGAGTTTTCAGTTATTCTTACTTTTTGTAACTCTACATTTGCACCATGAGGAGAAACGTCTTGATTTAAAGATAAAGAGAACTCAGGTCTTTTTTGTAAGTTAATTTCAACGTCTGTGGGTCTTGATGCCATTGATAATTCTTGGCTGATTTCCATGAATTTATTTTGAAAGTTTTTGATACTTGTTTTAAATCTTGAATTTATTAGTTCAGTTCGCAGGCCAATTATTTTACCTATTTGGTAATTTTCTTTGCTCCATACAGGAACATCATCATGATTTTTGTACTCTTCTGTTCCTAAAATTCCAACGTTAATGTTAGGGTAGCCAAATCTTCCAATAAAAACATTAGGAGCTTTTCCAAAGAAATCTTGTTTTGAATTTAAGTTGACTTTTTTTTGGCTGTTTACTTTAGCTCTAATAGGACAAACTTTCCTGCCACAATACAATCTTCCTTTACATTCATAACATTGAACGTTCATAATCTTATGTTTTTTCTGTATTTTTTAAGGTTTGTTGTAATGTGATGATACTTTGAGTTAAATTTCGTTAAATTTTCCCTAAATCCTTCCTGCCTTTAGGCATGGGGTTTCACGAACTAGTA
>CAYZMD010000053.1:0-9714 GCA_964479425.1 uncultured Methanosarcinales archaeon
CTTCATCTTTAACCTTTACGACTATTGAATCATATATTCCACTATCTTTGTCGTCTAATAATTGATAGGCTAAATTTATTGGCATGTAAATACTGGTACTTTCATCATCTAAAACCCCAACAACTCTTACAGCGCTTCCTTCAATTGTAATCATTTTGTTAATACCTACTGGTTTTTCAAAATAACTTGATGCAAGTTTTCCGCCAATCACAACAACATTTTGATCAGCCGTATCGAGCATTCTACCTTCGCCTATTGTTAAAGTCGTAATATCAGACCAAACTTTTTGATCAACTCCAGTTAGTGATACGCTTCCTGATTTTCCTATATAGGTAACGTCAACATTCCCTCTAATGTTTGTATCAATTAATTCTATATCAGGGATACTTTTTAAAATTTGAACGTCAAACCTGTCTACAACTATTTCTTCTTCGGTTGCAACACCAGTATTACTACTAGTAAATTTTTTATGTCCAAACCCTCCACTTTTAGAATAACCTGCAGTAATTGTTACTATATCTCCACCTAAATCATTGAACTGAGAATTCAAACTAGCCTGCATCCCTTCGCCTAAAGACATGATTGCAATAACTGATGCAACTCCGATAACAATCCCAATGATGGTTAGCCAGCTACGTAATTTACTATGCACAACCATATTAAAGGCTTGTTTGAAAATCTTTCTTAGTTTCATCTTTTCTTTTTAGGTTTAAAAATTTTAAAATAATAATATGCGCCTGCAATTAATAATATTATAATTATATACCATTGATATTTTGAAAAGAAACTTTCTTCTTGTGTCATTTTATAGCCAGTTTTTGTTCCAATAGCCATTGTACTACTTAACATGCTAGGACTTAATTCAATCTCTTTCTCAATAACATTTCTTTGTCCTCTTGTGTCTGTGTATGCTACTTCGATTTTTAATGCTTCAGAAGAAGGCCTTTCTTTGATTTTATCAGTTGTTTCTTTGGTTTTATCTTGAGTAATTAAAGCAGAAGAAGATTGAATGCTAAACGTTGCAACTGTATAATCACCCTTATCAAGATTTCCGATTATTTCTGAATTAGAACCTGTTGTTTTCCATCCAGTTTGTTTTGGAACAATTACTGATACTGAATATGATGGATTACTTCCAATGTTTGCTATATTAAATGAAGTCTCGCCAGCAGTACTTTCTGAAAAGGAAACTTCAAAATCCGTTTCTCCTCCGACATAAAGTCCAGCAATAGTTGATATTTCTTGTTCTTCATTTGTTAATGGATCATCATATTTTAAACTTAAATCCAAAGCATAAAGTCCAGGGTCTGCATTTGAATCAGAAATAACTTTGTATTCTAATTCAATATCTTCTCCAACATCTAAATATTTAATGTATCTTGTATTATCGCTACCAACCGGAAGAATAACTTTATCCTCATTTTCCCATGAGAATGTCATATCTCTTAAAGGAGCATTTCCAACATTTGTAATTGTAAATTTTAAAGGACTTTCCTCTCCTGGAATTAAAACAGACTTATCGATATGAATAACTTCTGCACTTTCTTTACTTTTGATATCTATGTTAATAGTTTCTTTAGGTCTTAAAGGAGAGCCTGTTTCATAATATGTAAAATCCAAATCATAAGAACCTGCAACAGCATCCCTATCAACTTTTACTTTATATTTTATAATCCTGTAATCATCTCCTCTTTGTAGTGCTGAGACAGTTCCAACTTCTTGCACTGCATCTTCTACTAATTCAAAAGGATATTCTGGTATTAATTCAACATTTAGGTTTGTTACAGCTTCTCCTCCTAGATTTTCAAGTCCTATTCTTAATTCTACTATGTCGCCAGTAACTGCTGGATCAGGATCTTGATTAACGAGGCTAATAGACATTACGTTAGTCTCGCTAATATCAGCAGAAGCTATATTTAATGCTATAATAAATATAAAAAGTATTGTTAGTATTTTATTGATTTTTTTCATTTTTATTTACCTCGGTTAATTGTTTTCAAAACCTTTCCATCCTTTAATTCTATTCTTTTATGAGCGTATTTTGCTAAATTCAAATCATGAGTTACCATAATTATTGTTTTGCCTTCTTCTTTCCATAATTTTGTTAATAGTTTTAATACTTCTTTTCCTGTAACACTATCAAGAGCTCCAGTTGGTTCGTCAGCTAGTATAATTTCAGGATCATTAGCAAGGCTTCTTGCAATAGAAACTCTTTGCTGTTGTCCTCCTGATAATTGCGTAGGTCTATGATGACCTTTATCGTCTAATTTGACTAATTTTAATATTTTATTAACTCTAGCATGAGCTTTTTTTTCATCTAATTCTAAGAATTCTAATGGCAACAGAATATTATCAAAAGCAGTCATTGAAGGAATTAAATTATATTGTTGAAATATAAATCCTATAGTCTCTCCTCTAAATGTTGCTAAATCTGATTCGCTTAATTCGCTAATATTTTTACCCTTTAAGAAAACATTTCCTTTAGTTGGTGTATCTAAACATCCAATTAGATTCATCATTGTTGATTTTCCGCTGCCTGATGCTCCAATGATTGCAACAAAATCTCCCTTATTTATTTCAACAGAAACTCCCTTTAAAGCAGGGACTTCTACTTCACCCATCTGATAGATTTTCCAGACATTCTCTAGCCTAAGAATAACTTTGTTAAGCATACAGTATAAAATATATTTCCTATTTATAAACTATATGCACTAAAAGTCCACTCTTCAAATTTAATGAATTGATAAATTGAACAGACATTATCATTAAATACCAATAATTCATCACATACCTTTTTAAATATATGATAAATAAGGCATATTATTACTTAATTTTCTTAAATTACGTAAACAGAGGAAAAAATGGAAGAATTCAAAAAATTAGGATTATCAGATGAAACAATTAAGGTTTTAGAGAAAAAAGGCTATACAGAGCCTACAAGTATTCAAGCTAAAGCAATACCTTTACTTTTAAAAGGGAAAAAAGATGTTGTTGGGCAATCTCAAACCGGAACTGGAAAAACTGCTAGTTTTGCGCTTCCAATTATTGAAACTATTAAAGAAAGTAGTAAAATTGTACAAGCTATTATTCTTGCACCTACAAGAGAATTAGCTCTTCAAGTAGCAGGAGAAATTAATTCATTAAAAGGCGAAAGAAATATTAAAGTTCTGGCTGTTTACGGTGGAGCTGCGATTACAACTCAAATACAAAAACTAAAAAAAGGTATAGATATCGTTGTTGGAACTCCAGGAAGAGTTATGGATTTACAAAAAAGGAAGAATCTAAACCTTGATAATATTAAATACGCAGTTTTAGATGAAGCTGATGAAATGCTTAATATGGGCTTTGTTAAAGATATTGAAAAAATCTTAAAAAACACACCAGAAGATAAAAAAATGCTTTTATTCTCTGCAACTATGCCAAAACCAATACTTAATATTGCAAAAAAATATATGCGAGAATATGAATTTATTGAAGTTGAAAAAACTGAGCTTGTAATTGATACTGTTGAGCAAATATATTATGATGTTAATTCAAGAGACAGAAATGAAGCACTTAAGAGAGTAATTGACTATAATAATGATTTTTATGGTATTGTATTTTGCAATAGAAAATCAGATGTTGATACTTTAACTCATCAATTATTAAACATGAATTATAGCGCAGCAGCACTTCATGGAGATATTACTCAAGGTCAAAGAGAAAAAATTCTTGGGCAATTTAGAAAAAAACAAGTAAAACTTCTTATCGCAACTGACGTTGCAGCGAGAGGAATTGATATCGATGATTTAACACATGTTGTAAATTTTTCATTGCCTCAAAGTCCTGAATCATATGTTCATAGAATAGGACGAACAGGAAGAGCTGGAAAAAAAGGAATAGCTATTACATTTGTAATACCTTCAGAAAGAAGAAAATTAAGTTTTGTTGAAAGAATCAATAGTTGTAAACTTACAAAACATAAACTTCCGTCAGCAAAAGATATTGTTGCTCATAAAGAAGTTCAAATGAAGGAAATAATCAAAAATATAATTGAAAAAAATTCTGTTAAGTCGCTTGAAAAATACAAATTAATAGCAGAAGAACTTTTAGAAGGTAATAAACCTGATGAGATTATTGCAGCAGTTCTAAAATACAGTTTTAAAAATCAACTTGACTTGAGTACATATAAAGATATTTCAGAAGTTTCAAGGTCTTCATCATCTTCAGACAGTAGAAGTTATGGAAGAGGAAGAAGTAGATCAAGTAGAGGCAGATCAGATAGAGGAGAATTTAGAGGAAATAGATCTAACTCTAGTTCATCTAGAAGATCAGATAGAGACAGAAGTTCAAGTAGAGGCTCAGATAGAAAAAGAAGCGACAGTAGAGACAAATATGCACATAAAAAGTCTGATGGTGACAGAAGCTCCAGTAGAGACAAATATGCACATAAAAAATCTGATGGCGACAGAAGCTCCAGCAAAGATAAATATGCACATAAAAAATCTGATGGTGACAGAAGCTCCAGCAAAGATAAATATGCACATAAAAAATCTGATGGCGACAGAAGCTCCAGCAGAGACAAATATGCACATAAAAAGTCTGATAGTAAAAAAACTTATAATAGAGATTCTGATAAGAAAAAAAGTGACAGATCTGAGAATAAAGGATCAGATAGAAAAAGAAGTTCTGATAAAAAAAATAAAAAATCAGAAGGTTTTAGACATAATAGGAAAGTGAAAAATTAAATAATTTTTCTACATTCTAAATAAAATCTTTTTTCATCAGCTTCGCCCATTGAAAAAGTTTTTCTAGGTAAAGCTTCATTTAAGATTACTGTCTTAAACAAATCATTCTTATTCATTGGTGGCAAAAAAAATCCAATGTTGTTTTCTTTGCTTCCAATATTTGTTACAACATCTTTTCCGTGAATATAATCAAGTTCTGAATCTTTCCCTTCCAAATATTTGTCTAAGAATAATTGTAAAGTTCCAACTTCAATATTATGTTCAGGATTTTCTTTGATTAATAATCCAACACTATCCTTTGTCACAAATTTGATTGCATGACCTTTTGATTCAAATGCATCCATTTGTTCTTCTGAATCAAAGTATTTTACTTCAAAATCATTTTCTTTAGCCTTCTCAAAGAAATCTTGAAGATCTATATCAAAAATAACCCTATGGATTGGTTCAAAAGTTAAACCTTCATCGTGTACATTTACGAGTTCAACTAATGCATATCTTGCAGGATGCTCCATATCAGCGCCTTGTTTTTTCTTTTCTTCCCAGATTGCTTTTGCAGTTGCTAAACTGTGATTGCCATCACCCATAGCAAAGAGTAAAGTCCCCTTATCTTCATAATTAAAATTATTTGCTAATGCTATTAGTTTATTTTCAATTTCTTTTATTATATCAGTAGAATCAATTTTATATCCCTTTAAGTGACCTGAATTTTGCATTAAATCAAAATCATAAATTACTTCTAAGTCTTTATTGAATAAAGGTTCTATAACTGTTTTCTCAGGGTCATCAATTAGAACCATAATATGAGGAAGCTCAATAGGTGCATTCTCTCTAATTTTCATTCTAGGAGGTAATCTATCAACAATAGTTTTTTCTGTTGCTCTAATTAATGTTTGACTGCCTTTATTATAATCGTATTTTTCTAAATCTAAAGCAATGACTAACCCTTTTCTAGATTCAACATGGATTGTTTTTCTATCTAATAATACAAATCCATCAAATGAATTAAAAATGCTTTTATCAAGATAATCTTGCATTGTTGCATTTATTGTTTCTATTCTTTTTTTAGATTCGTCTTCAGATTCATTTAGATATACTTCAGGATAAATTAGATTTAAAGTAGATGGACTGCCATCAGTAATTTCTTTAACTTTTTGCCAATAGTCTAATTCAGAAGTGTATTGATCACAGGCAACAACTGTCCATCTTGAAATATCAATAGTGTCATTTGGTAATAAAATTGTAGGGGTTTTTAATCCAATGTCCATAATAATCATCTCCAATATTTTATAGAGGGTTTAAGTCAACCCTATATAGCGAACTTTGATATAAAAACAAATTATTAAAAACTACAAATTTTAGCCATTAATCAAAGTTCTCTATATAAAAAAGCAGAAATTAATAACTTATAAAAGTTTTGTTTAGATAGAATTATTTACATAATCTATTTCTTATATATGTTTCTTCTATGACCAACTTCAATAATTAAAATTATTAATTCTCCTTTATCAATGTCGATAATTATTCTATAATCTCCAACTCGAAATTTATAAGCAGAGACACCGACAAGTTTTGTAACAAAAGATTCTGGTCTAAATTTAATTCTATCCAAAGCAATAATAATTCTTTCTTGAATATTCTTCTCGAGTTTTTTTAATTGCTTTTTTGCCTTATCCGATAAAAAGATTGAATACAATTTTATAGACCTAACTCTTTTCTAACATCTGCCAAAGAATGAACTTTTCCTTGTTTTATTTCTAGTCGTGATTGTTCAATATTTCTTTTGGTTTCATCAGATAATTCCATAGTGTCTTCTAAAATATCCCAAATAACTTCTTCATAAGTCTCTCTATCAAATAATTTTCTTTTTGAAAGCTCTTCTTGTAAATTTACACTTATTTGAATTGTAGTCATTATAGTGACTTATAATGCGCTATAGTATATAAATATTTCGAAAAGATATACCAAGAGCTTACTAGTATTAAAAAATATTTTCAGATGTCATTCTTTCATTAATAATTTTCAAATAGACTTATATACTAACGAAAATCTTAACGTATTTATGGCAAGATTCGAAAGATCAAGTGGAAGAAGTAGCAGAGGAAGTTCTTCAGGAAGAGATAGTGCTAGAAGCAGCTCTTCAAGAAGAGATAGTAATAGAGGACCTTCAAGAAGAGATGTTGGCAGAAGCAGTTTTGGAGAGAGTAGTTTTTCAGGTAGAGATTCTAAACGAAATAGCCACAATAGACGTGATTTTGAGATGACTAGAGTTACTTGCTCTGAATGTGGAGAAAGTTGTGAAGTACCGTTTAAACCGACTACAAACAAGCCTATATATTGTTCTGAATGTTTTAATAAAAGAAACAAAGCTAGTTCTGATAATAGAAGTTCTGGTTATGACAATAAGAGCGCTGGTTCAGGAAAAGATTTTGAAATAATTAATGCAAAGCTTGATAAAATCATGAAAGCTTTAGATATTAAATATTGATATTTTTTATTATTTTCTAAATTATTAAAATTATCAAAGAGGCCTTTGATAAATCAAAGTCATCTATTAATTCTTATTTTTTTAATTTATTTTATAATAAAAATAGATTTAGGGTTTTATAGTTTTCTTCATCTTTTTATTCACGTCTAATATTATCAAGTAAAATATATTCTCATTAAAAAAAATCAGAAAAAAAGAAAAAAAATTAAAAATAAATATGATTAAGTAGTAATTAGGAAATAATAAAATTATTTACTCTTCTTTACTAACGTTAACAGCTTTTGGGCCTCTTTCGCCTTCTTCCACATCAAAGTTTACAGCATCATTATCATTTAGCTGAACGCCTTCATTTAAGCCAGTCATATGTACAAAGTACTCTTTGCCATCTTCAGCTGCAATGAAACCAAAACCTTTACCGTGGTTAAAAAACTTTACAGTTCCTTTCATTTTATTATTCCTCCTTGTGTTCGTTATCGAATTTTAATTGACACTCATCACAGTAATTTCTTCTGTTCTCGCCTTTATTAACTACAAACCTTTTTTTACAAAGTCTGCAATATTTTACTATTTTGTATTCAATCATTTTCGTTTTGCTAAGAATTAGTTCAAGCTTACTCGAAATATTCTTACTACAGCTAAATAAAATGACTTTCTTTTTAAATGCTTTGGTTTTAATATAGTATAGTAACATCTTATAGTAAATTAGTATAGAAAAAAGCTATATTATCAGTATATAAAGGAAAAATAGTCAATCAATATAATTAAAAAACAATTAAAAATAAAAAATAAAAATTAAATTTTCTGGATTGTACTATCTCTGTTATTGACGACCCAAATACTAGTTCCGTCAAAACCAATATCAATTGGTCCATCACCAGTGTCGTATGTTCCAATAATACTACCTGTTTTCGGATCGACACTTAATAGCTGATTTTCGTTGCTATCAGTAACCCATAAGTAACCTTTAGCATATAAAATATCAGAAGGTAAAGTAACATCACTAAGCTCAAAATCAACAAGATGAATCCAGCCTGTTGTGTATTTTCTTATTTCAGGTAAGCCTCCAGCATCATGCCAAATAACTGTATAAATATCAGTTCCGTCATAAGTTAATCCACTTATGTATCCACCAGTTTTGTAGCCAGGAATAGTTTGACCTCCTGTAGATACTGCATCTAAAAGTCCCCAGTGATTACCTATCCAAATATTAGTACCAGCATAAATAATATTAACTGGTCTTCTATCAGAGCCAGGTGCTGTGTATGTTAATAAATTAGTTCCTTCAGAAGATAACTTCGTAACAGTTCCGCCTTTATTATTTGCAACCCAAATATTATCGCCTTCAATAGCTAATTCTTGAGGAGCATCACCAACGTCATAAGTACCAATTAGCTTTCCATTCAAATCAAATTTCATTACATTGTCACTACCTTTATTTGCAACCCAAATATATCCATTATTATAGATAACATCATCAGGATTATCTCCAGTAGCATACTCACCTAAAGAAACACCATTTAAATTATACTTAGTTACAGTTCCACCACCAACACCGTTAGCAGTTACCCAAATGTTTGAGCCATCATAAGTAATAGCAGTTGGAAATACATCTGTTTTAAACGCACCTGTCAAAGTTGTTGAAGGTACAATTGTTTCTTCTGCTCTTTGACAAACAATATCTACAAAATTTTGATGACTTGTTGCCCAAGGAGGATATTCTCCCTCAACGTGAGATTCACAAAATTCTTCACAATAATCATTAATATACTCTGGATTATCTTTACAACAAGTTACGCACTCAGTTAATAATGAATTTTCAACTGGAGGATGTGTAACAATAGCATTTGCTCCAGTAGACAAAGCATTTGTTTTAACTTCCTCAACAATAACATTTGTTTCTGTTCCTCCATAATTATCATTAAAGCCAATTATAATATTTGCATTTTTTGGACTTTTAAATTCTCCTGTATTTGTATGAATAATATTTACACCAAAATCTGCTGTTGAAGTTTCTGCAGTATAACTACCATCAGATTCAACTTTTATTCTTGTAAAATATCTTAGATTTTGATCAAGAACTTTAGAATTTTTCCAAGAATGATCTACAGTAAAATAACCTGCACTTGCAACTCCTGTATAGCTATTTGGTTCAGGAACATAATCACTGAATAAGAATATCCACGGAGAACCATATTTTCCTGATGGACCACTGATTTTCCAAGTGATATCTGTTACACTATTAGTAAAATCAAATAATTGTTTTGAATAAATACCTTGATGTCCTAGTCTATAACCAGCACCATACGCTTTTATTCCATCAACAGTTTTTTCCCATTTTTGACTATCCATAATTTTATTCCAATTATCTAAATCCATGGAAAGTTCTGTTCCACTTGAAGTTACAACTTCTTTCTTTTCAATAACACATTCTTCTTCCCAAGTCCTAATACATTTTTGCTTAGCTTCACACCAAGTATAACCTGCAGAAGGAATACAACCATG
>CAYZMD010000054.1:0-9458 GCA_964479425.1 uncultured Methanosarcinales archaeon
TATTATAATCTGAATTATTCAAATACAGACCAGCATTATAACTTGCATTATTGCTACTGAAATTTAAATTGCTTAAAGTGTTGTTGTTACTATTAACAACATAAATTCCTGCAAAGTCGCCGTTATTATTAGAGATAGTTAAATTATCAATCAAGCTATCATTAACGTTTGATAATATGATTGCTTTTGTAAAGTTTGTAATCAGACAGTTCTTTACAGTCACGTTTAATCTGTTTGTTGTATCAATTCCATAACCATTTTGTGTTCCTGTTATTGTATATCCAGCGCAATCCAGAAAAATATTGTCAGCGCCAATTGTAAAACACGTTCCACTAGAAGAAACATCCTGATTCATGGTCGTTGAAGATGTTAATGTACCGCACTCAATAGTTTCACCCATGATACTATAATTACTAAATGAACTTACATTAAATATGACAGTAGCAGCATCTAAAGCAGCAAATGCAGAACAACTTGGATCTGTCCCTGCATTACATTCTATACCATTACGTGCTATGTACTGATTAAATAAACCAGAGCCAGGTGTACCGTATAATGTCAGATTAGCTGTTTTGTTTAATCCACTAAATGAAGAATCAACAACAATTAAATTCTCAGATATATTAATTGCAGTTCCAAAGCCAATCGTTCCTGCTTTTTCTTCACTATCATCTTCCAGATCATAAGCATCTAAATATGTACCAGTAACAAGCGCAATACTATAATTCCCTTCAACGCTCCAGTTATTATTTCCGGCAGCATCATAGCCTAAACAATTCCATAAAAATGTTCCTTCATAAGGCAATGTAAAATTCCATTCTGTTGAATTTGAAGTGCCTAACAGATTAGTTGTATTTGTATGAATATTATCATCACTTGAATTCCAAATATAAAGTGTTAAATTAGAAACACTTGCCTCGTCTGTGATGTTACAGATAAATGTTTGTAGTGCAGTTCCAATTGCTGTTTCATTTGAAGGATTCATTAAATGTATAAGTGGAGCAGTTCTATCAATTGTTAAAGTTCTAACTTCTGTTGTATTAGTATTATTAAATTCATCTTTTGCATAAGCATAATAAGTATAATCTCCTAATGACAAATTACTTTGATTAGAATAAAACATCCATTTATCTGTATTATATTTTCTTAGGTTTGATTTGTATTGCTGTTGGATTTCATCTGTACTTAAACTTCTGTTATAAATTCGAACTTCATCCATCTTTCCTTTAAAGTCCCCATAAGTAGCATCGTTTGACGTACCAATTTGGAAATTTGCTGTAGATGTAGGACACAGAACATTTGTACCAACAGTCGTTGAACTACTTTGATCATCATAATACAAAGTCAAATCAGTCCCGTCCCGTCTAACAGCAACAAAATGCCAATCACCAGCTGATATTCCTGTTGGAGACCAAGTATGTGAGTCTGTTGACCCCGTACAAGAAGTTGAAAGGTAAATTCTCAATTCATCTGATGTTTGTGAGAAGTCCCAATGCCAAGCAGCTTGATTATTATAAGCATTCCGCTTGGCGTGTATAACTAAATCTGTTGCGAGGTCATCAAGATTAATCCATACAATAAAAGTGAAATCATCAAGTCCATCCAACACATCAGGGTCAGTCACTATAATATAATCATCAGTTCGATCAAAGCCATAAGCCCCATTAAAATTCCCGGAACTTGTCCATGTTGCTTCTGTTACAGTCCCATTATTTCCATATTCACTTACATCAACTACTTTTGTTGAAGAATCTCCTATAGATGAAACATTATCAAAATTATACATCAATATTAAACTATCATCATATATAGTATAATTAGTTCCATTCCAATTCCAAATAAATTCATTTAGAGTTTCTTCTTCAATTGAAATATTAATTTCAACATCTACTTCTGATGTTGCAATTCCATTATCTGGAGTTGGACTAACAAATGTTATATTAGGTGCATCTGAAGCTCCATAACCATCAAAGTGTAAAGCTGTAAATTCTAAAATATCATTTGCACAATTTACGTTTTGACATATTGTATTATCTGTACAATCTCCACCAACGTTTGAACTATCAGCAATTTTAATTCCATTATTAATTACCCCCTCTTTTGTTGTTTCAAAAGATGCTGCATAATAAAGATTAAAATGAGAACATTCAATACCACTTAATGAAACATTTGCGCTTGTATTCATATCACCAGGAAGATTTGCAGAATCTAAACTAATAAATCCGTATTCAATAATAACTGATTCACTAAAGTTAGCTCCTCTAAAATCAAGACTATTTCCAGCCCATTTAATTGTTGCTTCAGAATCATCCAAAACAGGCTCATCTAAAGAATCAGCACTAACTGAGAAATCAGTTGTATCTCCATAAGAAACAAATTCAACTACTGAGTCTTTACACTCTCCATCCCAATCACAAAATCCATCAATGCATTCTGAATCCAGTATGCAAACTTCTCCATTTGTTAGTAAATCACCAGTTCCATATACAACATAAGTTTCACCAGATATATTTATATCATTAGGATCAGCATAAGGTGCCCCAATGATAATATCATCTGCACCATCACTATTAATATCTCCACTTGAAACAGAGTATCCTGAATAATCTTCGTCATCAATTCCATTAAAAACTAAATCTGCATCGGATACATTAACTGTGCCTGTAACGTTACCACCATAAAAGACATAAGTCCTACCAGCCAAAGAAGAGCCATTAGAATAATCTGCACCAATAATTACATCATCTGTTCCATCACCATTAATATCTCCACTTGCAACAGTGTATCCTGATTCATCATTAGCAGTAATTCCATTAAAAGTAATATTGGCAGTAGATAAATCAATTTCTCCTTCCCGTCCGCCATAAACAACATAAGTTGCGCCAGAAGATGGACCTAGGAGGTCTACATGAGGAGCACCAATAATAATATCAGATTTATTATCACCATTAATATCACCACTGGCAATAGAATATCCAGAACGATCACTATCATCAACACCATTCAATGTAATATTAGCAGTAGATAAACTAATTTCTCCTTCCCTACCACCATAAACAACATAAGTTGCACCTTCACCAGAAAAATCTCCACTACTACTAGTAGAATCAGCATATGTAGCTCCAATTATAATATCATTTTTACCATCACCATTAACATCTCCACTTGTAACAGAATATCCTGAAAAATCATTTTTATCTATACCATTCAATGTAACATTAGCTGTGGACAAGTCAATAACACCTTCCCTTTCTCCACCATAAACAACATAAGTTTTACCTGTATTGGTATTACCATTTGCTGTAGCCCCATTACCACCAAGTATAATATCATCAATACCATCACCATTAATGTCGTCAATTGAAACAGATCTACATGGACCACCAGAAGATATACCATTCAAAGTAATGTTAGCAGTAGATAAATTAATTACACCTGTTCTACCGCCATAAACAACATAAGATTGTCCAGTTTCCCATCCTGCTGAATCTGATCCATACGCAGTAATTATGATATCCGCTTTAGTGTCATTATTAATGTTACCGCAAGCAACAGCATATCCAGAATAATCATACTGCGAAATACCAGTTAATGTAATATTAGCAGTAGATAGATTAATTATGCCAGCAGGTATAGGAGAAAATATAACATAAGTTTCACCTGCACTAGAAACTCCACTAGGATTAGCATAAGGCGCTCCAATAATAATATCATTTTTACCATCACCATTAACATCACAACTAGATAGACTCCACCCTGATTGATCACCATCATCAATACCATTTAATGTAATATCTGCAGTTGATAATTCAGTAAGCTCTCCAGTAACATTTTCAATAGGAATTGCACAGATATTAGCATCAGTACAATCTCCATTTAAGCAATTAGAATCATAAAAACATTCTTCACCAGCTGCAAGTCCAGTTACAGATTCTAAGTCTGCTGCCTCACATGACTCAAGATCCCAATAACAATCCCAAGTTGTCATTAAAACAAACATTCCCCCACAACCAAACTGTCCATTGTAATCATATACACAATTTGAAGAGACTGCAGAATACTCATCTTCGGATAAATCAGTAGGTTCTTTAGCGATCGATTCTTCAATCGGTTCATCAATAATATTTTCTTCTGTTTTAGTAGGCAAACCAACAACTTCAACTTCATCATTAGCTATAGGTTCTTCTTCAACAGGAAGGCCAAAGCTAACCTTATCTCCTTTCTTTAATATTTCAGGACTAATTAAATCTTCATCTGGTTCAACTATTTCTTCTACTAGTTCTTCTATAATTTCTTCATCAACGAGGAAATAATCAACAACAACGTAAGGGCTATCTAGAGATTCAATTGATAAAGTATGGTTTCCTAGATTCAAATCAGTAAACAGTTCTATTTCTTCAACTCTTTCTTCTATCGAATGTAAATCAACAATTTTAAATTCTCCAGATTCTAAACTAAAATTAACAAATCCAAAGTCTATACGCTTTAATATGCTAATTCCTACTTTCTCGCCCATAAAATCAAAACTAATTAACTCATCATAAATAACAGCTTTTTCTTGACTAAAATATGGTTGTTCTAATACCCATTCTGTTGTGAATATATCTTCTGCCTCAAAGATAACAGCAGCTGTAAGAGAATCACTCGAAGAATGAATATTATTTCCAAAATTCAAAAGTAAAGCAAATAACAATATCAACATTACAGCTCCAATTCTTCTTTGAGGATTAGTCATTTGACTTCACCCCTTTTTTTAGAGCTCTTTGATATGTTGTCCAAATTGTTTTATGATTTCTACGAAGGAGTCTTCCTATTGCTGAAAACCCCAAAGCGTATTCAGCCTTCAAATAAACAACAATATTTTCTAAAATACTTAGCTTCCTATTAGCCAATATATCGACGGGAAAACTAAATTCAGAATATTGTAATTTTAATTTTGAAGAAGATTTCTTTTTTGAACCAACATAAGCTTGAGAAATAGTTTTATCAGATCTATTAAGCATTAAAGCAATTTGTTTTATCTGAAGCAACTTATTTTCCTTCAAATATTTAACAGTAGTCTCAAGGCTGGAAAGAGATTTTGAGAAGACTTCCAAAGGAATTTTTACTTGTTTCTTTGGAACAACTGTGCCTTTAAGACTTAGAATTTCTTGTTTTAGGGATTTGATCTCAGTTATTAAACTAGAAAAATCATTCTGCTGTTTATCTCTCCCCTTTTTACTCATTTAATACACACGCGCTATGTAATTCTGTATATGTAATACTTTTTCTTTATAAATGTTTCCATAATATAGAAGGAATGTAGGTATATATCCTGTATATGTAAGATAATAAGATTTATATCAATTAAGACCATAGAAACAATATGAAAAGCTCAAAATTTGTTACAAGAACCTGCCCAAAATGTAAAAAGAACATCGGACAAGCATGGCAAGGAGGATGTTGCCCACATTGTGAATGTAGTTTAGACAAGTGGGGAGTTAATGTCACATATGAGTTAAGATGCCCAGCATGTAATACAGTAATAACTGATAGAGAATTATCTTGTAGCGAATGTGGCAATCAATTAGAAGGAGTTTCAATAGAGCACGAACAATAATTAAGTATTTATTATTTCTACGTTATGTTTAGCTTCTTTAGATTCATTCAAGCAAACATCCATTATTTCACATTCAATATTTTCTTTTATTTTATCTTTAGAATATCCTCTTTTTTGCAATCTTTTTTCTAATTCTTTAAATTCACATTTACAAACATAACAAATTTCAACATATTCTGGAGAAATAAAATGAGACATATGGCTATCAATAACTAATTGTTTAGAAGACTTTTTAATAATATCAACTAGAATCTTAGCGAGTTTTGTTTCATCAACAACAATACAATCTCGCTGTTCATCTTTACTTTCACATAGGTTATGTTCAGAAATAACTTTCTTTACATCAATATATTCTAAATTATTATTAACTGCATATTTTTTTGCTTCAAAAGTTTTTCCCGAGCCAGGTGTTCCTGTAAAAATTATTGCCTTCATAATACATAAAAGAATTAGAAAGTTTAAATTACTTTCTTAAATATTTCAAGAACCCGCCACCTTTATGTTCTGTGTCATGTTCTTTAGTAATATCTGCAACAAAACCTTTTTTACCTCGCTTAACTTTCTTTTTAGGTTCATCAGGTTTTTCGTTTTTAGGAGCATTTCTTTTCATCATTCGTCTATAACTCCATTTACTAAAGAAAGTCTGTCTTGATAATGTAAAATAAAATAAAATACAAATAAGGATTAAAGCACTATATCCTGCCAATAAGTAAATATCATCAGCAAGTGGCTCAAGTTTATATCCAAAAATAATAGTTTTTCTAAGCAAATTTTGTCCAATTACAAACGGATTAAACCTAGCAATATTAAGAATATATTTTGGCATACTTTCAATAGGTAAAATTAAATCAGATAAGAATAAAAAAATACTACCAACAAAAATAGATGCCAAAGTTCCAGTCTCTTCAGAATTAAATATATAACCAACAAACATTCCTAAGAGAATAAACACAGTTGACAACAGAAATAACATTAAAGAAATATTAACTAAATTACTAAAAATTTGTCCTTGAAAAAAATAAGAACTTACACTTAAAATAATAATCAATTGTAATGCAACTAATATTAATGTTGTAATATAAATTGAAACTATATAAGTAAAATTATTAACAGGAGTTATGAAATTTCTAAAATATGCAGGGCTATGCTTTTCCATCATAACAAGCGTTGTTGACAGTAAAATACTAATAAACATAATAACTAATACAATAAGGCTAGGAAAAATATAATTTAAATGAGTTTTTTTCACAGACACTGGTTTGATTGAAGTAGTAATCGGAGAAACAATCTTGTCTGCATTTACCACAGGAATACTTGCTATATTTTTATCAATATTGGAAAAAGTGGTTTTTATACCATCTAGCAATTTAGATGAAGAATCTAGAGATGTTATCATACTTCCAACCTTTTCATTAATTTTTGTTTTTGCCGCACCAACTGCATTAATTTTGCTTTTTACGCTTGATATTTCTTGATCTGCTGAACTAAGTAAAGTAATTATTTGGTCAATTTCTACAATTTGCATTCCAGTCAAATCTAATGTTTTATTTTCTGCAAGTGTCAAATCAGCCTCAATGCTATCCAGTTCATCTTCAACATCATTAACTTCTGAAGAATTCACTATGTCTGCCAATTCATTTTTTGCATCAACAACTCCCTGTTTTGAAGCATTAATTTTTGTAGCTAAATATGATTTAAGAGAATTTACATCTGTTTTTATAGAAGAGGCATAAGTTTGCATTTCCGTTACTTTAAAAGAACCTTCATCAAAACTTAAGTCTAGTCCATCAGCTTGAGATTTAATAGTATTTGCTTCAATTTTTTGAGATTCTACATTGCTTTTTAGAGTTACAATATCAGGATTTTTATTAAAAATCTCTGTACGAGTTTTATCTAATTTTTCTAAAATAACTGAAGTAAGGTCTTTACTAATTTCTTCATTTCTTGATTGAAGTTTCTCAGACAAAGTATCTAAAACCATATATACTAAATTTATTTTTGAGTAATCAACAAGGAATACAACTTCGTTTGTTTGTTTTGAATCCTTAACATCCATATCAGGAGGAAAAACAATACAAGTATGCAACCTTCCTCGAGTAATATCATCTAAACACATTTGTTCAGAATCTACCCTAATCACTTCAAATTCATTTTCATTCAATTTTGCAATAAAAGATTCAGAATCAGGACTATAAGAAGAAGAATAAACACCAATACTAATGCTATAAGTATTTGTATTATCAAAAGCAATACCTGCAAAAAATATAATTAGGAGAGGACCAAAAATAACAATTAAAGCTGAAGACTTACTTCTAAGTAAAAGTTTAAAATTTTTTATTATTAATTTATATAAATTATACACTTTTATCCCCTTTTTTGGTCATTGATTCAAATACCTCACTTAAAGAGGGTTTATTCACATCAACATCCAATAGTTTTTCTTTACTTACTTCTAAAACATGTAATAATCTATGTAATACCTCTTCTGCTTTTGAAGTATAAATAACAACCTTATGCCCCTTATTCACAATTTTTGAAATAGGTATTTTTTCCTTTTTTAATTTATTAATTATAATAGCGTATTTTCCCGGAATAGATTCAAAAATAATTTCTTCATTAGTGTTATAGTGTGATTTTAATTCTGCACTACTTCCAACTTGTTTAATTCTTCCATTATATAAAACTGCAATTTTAGTACATAAAGTTTCAAGTTCTGTTAAAAAGTGACTCGCCATAATTACAGTTGTTCCTTGTTCGTTAATCTTTTTAATTAAATGCCAAGTTTGTCTTCTTAATATAGGATCCAAATCAGCTGTTGGCTCGTCAAGAATTAATATTTTAGGCTTATGTATCATAGCGCACGCTATACCTAATCTTTTTTGCATACCACCGCTTAGATACTGCGCCAGTATATGCCGACTATCTTCAATTCCAGTTAATTTCAATAAATAATTAATATTTGCTCGTCTTATACTTACGGGCAGACCATATAATGCTGCATAATGATCTAAATTTTCAAATACTGTCAATTTTGGATAAAAGCTAGGAGACTGAGGAGCAAATCCAATAAGTCCTCTAATAGACTTATGATTTCTTACAACAGATTTAAAATTACCATCGCCTCTAATAAGAATATCACCTGCTTCAGGCTGATAATAACCAACCATTGTATTAAGCAAAGTTGTCTTCCCACTTCCAGACATGCCAATAATACCTAATATTTCTCCCTTTTCAACTTCAAGAGATAAATTTTGTAAAACTATCTTCTTCCCAAAGATTTTCACGACTTTATCTAGTTTCAACACTATCTGTTTAGACATATAGGACAAAAGAGATAATCTTATTAATAAACTTTTCTATTAATATAATAGATTATTAATATAATAATAAATTTATTATAAAATATGCGATAATATTACTGTTTTTACAAAAAAATAAAAAGATTATCACCATTAGAATCTTGTTTTCCTTACTCTTTTGCTATTTTCCACAATGCAGCAAAATAAGACTTAAAACTCTCCGCTAAAAGTTTATTTCTTATCAATAAAGATATTGGTTCATCAAGCAAAATTATTATTGCAACATTATCATTAAATATATTTATTTCAGTAGGAAAATCAAAATCTAAATATTTTACTTTATAATATTTTAATTCTCCTTTCTTAGATACTCTTTTAGCATAACTTCTTTGTTTTTTTCCAAACAAAATATTCAATTTTATTCCTTTCTCTTTTAACTTTCTATTTATTTTAACATAAAATCTTTCTGTTTTTTCTGTTTTTATTCCTGTTGTAGCTCCCAAGACAAAATCTGTTTGTCCTCTTTTTAAATCATTTAAGATAATCCCATAAAGTGTTTC
>CAYZMD010000055.1:0-9355 GCA_964479425.1 uncultured Methanosarcinales archaeon
TCTACGTTCACAAAAACCTCCTCCCATACCATCGTCAATATATAGCCAAGAGAATTGTGAACAGAACAATGACTCATGTATATATATTGACGATGGTATGGGAGGAGGTTTTTGTGAACGTAGAGGAGAACATTGTTTCTTTGCATATACTGATGATTCAAGTTCTGGAATAAACGAAATTTTATGTCAAGATGATGACTCTTGCAAACTTAATAATAATGGCAGATGTGATATGAATAATAGTATGATGAGCATATGTTTTAATGAAGAATACAGCAATGAGACTGAATGTAATAATGCTCCTGAAGGAATATGTCAATGGTATAGTGATGGCCCTGAAGGGGGGCATTGTGATTTTATAATGTTTGATTGCTTTAATAATCAGTCGAGACATACTGATGAAGTTGCTTGCGAAGTTGGTGGGCTTTGTGAATGGCATACTGATCCTTTTGGGCAAGGTGGATTCTGTGATCCTATATGTATGAATTTCGAAGCTAATAATAAAATTAGTTGTGAGGCATTGGATGATGTTGTATTGGATGGTGCTTGTATGTTCCTTGAGAAAAGCTGTGAACCTGATTTTTCCATGGGCTCTGATTGTTTTAGTCTGCCTAATGCCACTGCTTGTGGAGAAAGTAATGCGACATGTGTTTGGGTCAATGAAAAGAATGAATGTGTAGATAAGTTCATGATGCAGCAGTTTCAAGGAATGGAAGGTGGCGAACCTATTGTTTTGGGATCTAAGGATGCTTCAGACGAACTAAATTATGTAGGTATAACCGGTCTTGGCATCAAAGATTCGCCAAAATCTTTTGTCTTTGGATTGCCTGTTGTTGATATAATGCAAAGTGTAATTTGCAGTCAGGATACAAATAATGCGTCTTATTTTTTATATTTAGATACTGACGGTTCTGTATCTAATGGTTGTACAGCATATTCTGAGACAGGCGTTGAGTTTGGATTTGAATTCTATTTTAAAATTCAGGGTAAAGGATCAGATATAATTCAGGTAGCATATAAATGTAGCAATGGTGTTTGGATGCCAGCTCCGATAACTTTCAAATATAAAAATGATGTAATGTGTCATGATATTCGTGGACCAATGTTTGGTATTGAAAAGCAGGATTTAAAAAAGAATATAAGACTATATAATGCAACATCAAACATGAGAATCATAGGAAGTTCAATGATTGTTGATGATAATATGACCAATCCAACTGATTCAGTTGGACCTTTGTATTATAAGCCAGGCTCAATTGATTTTAAGATTGAAGATTGTTCTAAACCAGGACAGGATTTAGACGGAGATGGTTTTGATTCTGAAAATGATCCTGACTGCCAGAAATTTAAAAAGTTAGGATATGTGCCTTTAGAACATGGTCCAGAGTGTTTAGACGGAGTAGATAATGATGGAAATGGGTATATTGATTGCAGTGATGAATCTTGCAAGTATGATCATTTTTTCTGTTCTGGAGAATATGATAGCAACCAGGATAAGACTGCGCCATCATTATTGTGGCATAAGGCTAAATCTTTTATGGATATGTTTTTTATTGATTTTGATACGAACGAGCCTACAAATGGATCATTGTTATATTACGGTAATGAAACATGCAATGGAACACATAATATAGATGCAATAATTCCTTTTATACCGCCACAAGCGTCGGGCAATGAAGTATTTGTGCCATGGCATCATATAGATGTTATTGATTTAAATCCAAATACAACATATTTTTATAAAATTAAAGCTGTTGATCCTGCAGGCAATCCTGCATTAAGTGGCTGTAGGAACATTACCACTAAGATATCTATGTCAAATATTACTATAGATTTTGATTTCAATGCATCAGCTGCTAACTATGATTCTCAATGTCTGTCTTCATTATATTTTAGCTTTGACTGGGGAAGCGATGGAATATTTGATGTTGTTAATACTACAATGCAGTATGGGATCAAGATAAATGAGGCGCAGGGTAAAAATACAACAATCAAGTTTCAACCAAATTCAACAGGCGGTTGGGCAATAAGTCTCGTGGGGGTCGATATTTCTGAAGCTATATCATCAGCAATATCAGATTTTACAAACATATTCAGCATAAATTGTTCTGATATAGAACCTTATATTGGCATGATGTCAGATGAATTTAATGGAATTATGCAGGCTTTGCGGCCAGATTATATCTTGATAACAATACCTAGTGAGGGTGATGCTTTATTCCATTGTAATGATAATAATGCTAGTCAATGCTCAGAAGTAACTGACTATGCAACTTTAGTGGATAGTGGTTTAGGTACTTCAACTTGGCGTATTCCAATAAAGACAGGATTAGGTTTTAGCATATATTCTACAGGAAATGCCATAGATAACTTGACTATCAATCTTGAAAAAACCGCATTGACATCTTCAGTCCAAGTCGGAGATACTGTAAGCTTTTTATTGAATGTTACTAATTTAGGGAATATTAATGTCACTAATTATAGTATATGGGATACTTATAATGATACATTCCTTGATTTTAATGATAATGTTAGCATTTCTTATTATGATTATAATGAGACAACGAATGAGATTGTATGGTCTTTTAATCTAAGTACAGAAGAACCTTTTATTGTCCAGGTGAATTTTACTGCTCTGGCTTCTGGTAATACAACAAATTTTCTTAGGTTGCAGAATGATTCTGAAGAAGTTGTTGTAACTGATGATGCAAATGTTATAATAACTGGTCCTTTAGATATTTATGAATCGGATAATAATTATACTCTTGCAAAATATATTGTTCCTGATCTTAAACAAGAAAGATCCATCTTTCCGTCTGAAGATATAGATTATATCAAGTTTAATGCAACACTTCAAAAAAGGTATATTTTTAATATTGAGAATGATACTAATTTAATTGCGCTTTATTTTTCAATGTATGATTCTGATGGAATAACTTTAATTAAATCTTCTTGGTATAGAATGGATTGGTTGAATGGTTTTGGTAATGATACTTTTTATTTGAAAATAATATATTCGGATTGGCCTTATACTAATGGAACTTATAATATTACTCTGAATGAAACAACAGACATTCCTCTGCAAGATAGTTATGAACCTGATAATAGTTTGGCAAATGCAAACTGGATATTGACTAATACATCAATCCAAAATCATACATTATGTCCTCAAGAAGATTCTGATTGGATAAAATTCAATACAACCTTAGATTATTTTTTATATGAAATTACAATATTTAATTTGACAAATAGTATTGCGCCTGATTTGTATTTATATGATATTGACGGTACAACACAGCTTGATTATGGGAACACTGTTTATAATGACAGTTATGATGCTGTGGCTGTTTCTTTAAAAATTAAAGAGAATAATAATCGTTCTTATTTTCTTTTATCTGATGACGCATATAGTTTAGGTAATGATTATAATAATATTAGTTATTTAATAAAAATTAATACTTCTTTAATTGATGTTTCTAAATTAGATGAATATGAATTTGATGATGGCTATTGGCAAACTGAAAATACTATTCCTACCAATGGAAGTTCTCAAAACCACACTCTTTATCCTACAGAAGATGTTGATAATATTTTAGTTAATTTTACTAAAAATATAAATTATCGTGTTCAAGTAACAAACGTTAGTTACGGAACAGAAATTAACTGGAACATATATGATGAAAATCGTAGTATGCTTTATAGTAATACTGCAGGACCAGAAGCAGGATATAATTATTTTACAACTTTGCTTGCAGGCTATTCTGGAATTCATTATATTGAATTAGCGGATGCAAATTCTACTACTCTTTCGAATACTACTTATGAAATTAATGTTGTGACATTGCCTGGAATAAGTGATATTGAATGTAATAATGGTTCTGATTGGCAATTATGTAATAATACTATTTTTAATACAACTTTATCAAAAGTACGAGCAAAATGTACATATACTTCAAACATAACATCTGTTAATTTTACTTTAATAAATGTAAATGATGATTATGAATTTTATTCCAATCAGGTATACACTTCAAATTACAGTGGTTATTATGAATATAATCAAACAGATATGATAATTAATGATTCTGGGACATGGAATTTAATAGTTGATTGCGCTACAGTTGATGATGAATCTTTTCAACAAAATGAATCTTGGTTTTTAGATTGGGGACAGTTAGTGCCTTATTTAGTAAATCCTATCATAAATATTTCAATGGCTCAATATGATACTTATGAAATTACTACTGGCGTTACTTGTGAAAATGGAGAGTGTCAAGATATTATTGCAACCTTGGATCCTGAACAACCAGAGGACGATACTATTAATTCTATAAAAACTGTTGATCAAGCCTTAGAAAAAGAGGAAGAAGTAAGAGCGATAATTGTTTTGAATGATAAACCAGTTGATACTATTGTAAATATTAAAGGGATTGATACTATTAAAACTATTGACAATAAAAAGGAGATTATTAGCAAAAGACAAGAAAATGTATTATCTTTATTTGGTTTAAAAAATCCACAAGGGCAATTTATCGCAAGTACAAGCGATTCTACTTTTGAATTAAATCATAAATATAATAATATTAATGCTTTAGCAGCAAAAATAAGTAAAAAAGATTTGGATGTTTTACGTAGTAGCGAAGATGTTGCAGGTGTTTATCTAGATAATCAGGTTAAAGCACTTCTTGATATTAGTGTTCCTCTTATTAATGCAGATGATGTTTGGAGAGAACAATTTGGTGGAGTAAATGTAACTGGTCGGTATCAGACTGTTTGTGTTATTGATACGGGCGTTGATTATAATCATACAGCCTTAGGTGGTGGTTGGGGAAATAGAGTTATTGGTGGTTATGATTTTGTTAATCTTGATGATGATCCAATGGACGATGAAGGACATGGAACGCATTGTGCAGGAATAATTGCAAGTAATGATTCTACATATAGAGGAGTTGCGCCAGATTCAGATATTGTTGCTATTAAGACTCTAAATAATTTTGGAACCGGTTGGGATTCAGATGTTATTGCAGGGGTAGAATGGTGTGTTGATAATGCAAGTAAATATAATATTACTGTTATTAGTCTAAGTTTAGGTGGAGGATATTATGATTCTTATTGTGATGATTCAAATCCTACTTATTCTGCTGTAGTGAATTATGCTATTGATGCAGGAATATTTGTTGCAACAGCAACAGGTAATGATTATGATAGAGAGTATATAATTGCTCCTGCATGTATTAAGAATGCAACAGCTGTTGGCTCAACTACAGATGCGGATGTTGTTTCTGATTTTACTAATGTTAATGAAGCATTAGATTTTTATGCTCCCGGTGAGTATATAGATGCGCCTTTTGCTAGTGTAGAAGGAGGAGGTTTTGATCAAAAATCAGGAACATCAATGGCAACACCACATGTTGCAGGTGCTGCGGTTTTGTTGATTGATTATAATAGAAGATCTAAAAATATTAATTTAACACCTCAACAAATTGAAGAAAAATTTAGAGTTACTGGTGTCTCAGTATATGAATCGTCAAGTGATACAACTAGAAAAAGAATTGATGTTTTAGAAGCGACTCAACTTAAAGGGGATGTCTCTATGGTTATTGGCGCTACTCCATTTTATTCATTGACACAAAATCCTATGTCTGGTGCAAATCTTGGATGTTTGAACAGCATTAAACCTGGTGAATATTGCAATCAGACATGGACAATCAAGGCAACAGGAGAAGTAAATTCCAGTTGGATTTTCTTTACAAAATATAGGCACAAAGATCATGAATTATATATAACACCTAAATTTAATATAACAATAAATGACTCTAGTGCTGTCATTAATAATCTAACTAATAATTTATCTGGTTATGTCAAATATAAAAATAATGAAAACGTTGCTAATTATAGTCTGCAGTTAAGTCCTGCAGGAAATTTTTTAAATTCTAATCAGACTAATACAAGTCCTGATGGCTATTATGAATTTATCAATTTGATAGAAGGTCTGTATAGTTTACAATATAATCAAGTCGGTTATTTTGATTATGATCCTATTGCTCCGATGTCTGTTGATATATCCAATTCGACAATTCCTGGTAATTTCATCAATGTTTCCGGCGAGATTGAACTTAATCTGACTATCTATAATATTACGATGTATACGAACATTTCTGTCTTTAATCAGACTAATCATAGCAATGGGGATATGTTATCTGTGCAGATAAATGTAACTAATAACGAACTTGAAGAAATAAATTTTACATTTTTCTTTCAGGCAGGATGGTCTGAGGAATCTTATTCTGAATTTAATGTCAGTGTTAGTAGCGGTGAAACTGAAAGCGTTGTCTTGAATTCCACAATTTCCAATGACAATATCCAGGATAATCTTCAGATTGAAGCAGGTGTTGAGACAGAATTTATCCAATCTTATACAAATGGTGAAGTTACAGTTTCACTTGAAAAATCTGAGAACCAAAATATTGATGTAGATATAGTTACAAGTGCATTAGTCACCAAATTGGCAAATACAACAAACGCGTCTGAAATAGATTCTGTTAAATTTACAATCAATATAACTAATACTGGTGCTATTTCAATTTCAAATGTGACTGTTCTTGATTGGTTTAATATGAGCGAATGGAATTGGGTTTCCTCTGAACCAAATACTACTGGTTATTGGAATATAAACGATATGTCTTTTAACCAATGGAATTTGACGATAAATCTAGATTCTATGGACACTTATGAACTTAATATGACCCTTAATGTTTCTGCATCGGCTGGTATGAATATAAGTAATCATGTCAATGTTACTATTTATTATGTAAATGGCAGCAAAGAAGTTAAGCAGAGTGATGCAATCGTTAGTATATACCAAGGTTTACCAGAAATTTCAAACATAACTGTATCAAAAATTTCAACTAAAGAATCTTATTACAGCAATGAAACATTTGAATTTATTATCAATATAACAAATAGTGGATTTAATGGTTTTCCAGAAGTTATCTTGCTTGACAGCTTTAATACAACTGAATTGAATTTTACTGGTTCTTCATATCCTTTTTTTGAAGATAATCTTACCAATGGTTGGTTTAGGATTAATATAAGTAATTGTAATGGAGATGGTTTAGATTCAGGAGATTCATGTATAGTTTATGTAAACTTTACTAATGCGACAGCAGCACCTTTTATGACAGTAAACACAGTAGAAATTAATGCAACTGACTTTATGGACAATAGTATATCTACTATGGATACGGCTGAGATAACTGTTAGTTATGGTGAAACATATGATTGGTTTGCTGATTCATGGAGTGAATGTTCTGTCTTTTGTGGTGGAGGTACTCAAACACGCCAGGTAGTATGTAGAAATTCATCTAATCAAAATGTCGCTGATAGTTTCTGTGATGGTGTAAGTGAACCTATTACAGAACAATCATGTAATCTACAATCATGTTCTGAAGAGAATGCTACAATTTCAAAAATATCACTAAACAGTCCAACTGTTGGTGACATTGCAGTATTTATAATTAATGTTACAAATATTGGAACTGCAAATTTAACTAATGTTGAGACCAGTGATAATTATAATTATACTATGTTAAATTATTCTAATTATAATAGTATTTATTCTAATATTATATTTGGAAGTGTAAATTATACTGCTGGTGAAATTGATTGGTTAATTAATCTTAGTATTAATGAATCAATAGTTTTATTTGTTAATTTTACAACACTTCAACCTGGAAATACCACTAATTTTGTTAATGTTCTTAATAGTACTTATGATTATTTAGATTCAGATAGTGATGATGTTGTAATAAACGCACCAGGTGGTATACAATGTGGTGATGTTATAACTGAATCAGTTACATTAACAGAAGATCTTGCAAGCTGTCCAGGTGATGGACTTGTTGTTGGAGGACCTCATGTAATAATAGATTGTGATGGTCATTTAATTTCAGGAACTTTTGCAAATGATAGTTCAACAGGAATAAATGTTTCAGGTAGGTATAATGTTACAATAGAAAACTGTGAAATCTACGGTTTTAAAAACGGTATCTGGGCATGGGGAACTTCATTGATGACAATTAATAATAACTATGTTCATCATAATAATATCTCAACTGCACGGGGCTTAAACTTTGGTGGAGGCATGAATGGTTTACAGATTGTAAATAATAATATTTCATATAATTTATACAATGGTATCAGATTCGCTGACGAAGTAGATAATGTTATGGGTGTAAATATTAGCAATAACAGAATTTTTGGTCACACTTATGAAGGAGTTTACTTGACAAGTATGTTAAATGTTACTTATGTTATCAACAATTACTTTGACAATGCTTTGGAAGGCGGCACAAACGTTTTTGACAATGGTACAACCACAATATATAATACTACTAAAATAACTGGTACAAACATTATTGGTGGATCATATTTAGCAGGTAATTATTGGAGCGACTATACAGGTACTGATATGGATGAAGATGGTATTGGTGACACAAATATTCCATACGCAACAGGAATCTTGTCAGTCCCAGGTGGAGATTATGCTCCTCTTTACCAAGAAACACCGCCAATAAATATTACAGCATGTATTGATATATCAAATAATAATACAGAGTACATTTTAACAAAAGACCTAACAACTCAATCAGACTGGAAAGGTAACTATAGTTGGACATGTTTCTTTATTTCAGGTAACAATGTTTTAGTAAATTGTAATGGTTATACTATTAGTGGTGATGGTAGTACAGGTGCTTTCTACATAACTGGTGTAGGTGTGTCAATAAATAATTGCACTATACAAAATGTTAGTATGGCTCTAAATGCAGAATCAACACACAGTTTAACATTTGAAAATAATCACATTTCATACTACAATTCAAAAGCAGTTAGATTAAATAATGTTAATCAAAGTACTTTTCAAAACAATATTATTGATGCTGAGGATAACAATTTAAACGGCTTTGAAATAGAATATTCTAATTTAAACATTTTCAATGATAATGAATTCTATAATCTTGTCAATAGTTCTTACATTCCAGCGATGATATTAGTTGGTATGAATTCTTACGATAGTGATAATAACTTAATTGCAAATAACTATTTTAAGAACATTACTGTTGGTGTCAGAGTAGATACAGCAGCAGAAAATAATCTAACCCAAAATATCTTTGAGAACGATATAGGTGTTAACACTAGAAGTATTGTACTTACAACAAATTCAGATGATAACCTAATATATGCAAACAGGTTAAGACATAACGAATCTGTCTTAGATAATGGTAATGGTAACAATTGGAATATATCATTAAGTAATGGTGGTGGAAACAATTGGACAGGATTTGATGATGTAGGA
>CAYZMD010000056.1:0-9295 GCA_964479425.1 uncultured Methanosarcinales archaeon
GACATGGGGAAATTTATTACATTGGCAATTAAGGGTCGTTAATTAAGACAGTGCCAAAAATTAATGAAGATGGAACATTATTTTGAGAATAAAACACACAAAGCAATTAATATCCTGAGGAATAAAGACTTAGCTGCAGAAGAAAGTGTAAGAAATAAATTCAAATCTATGGGTAGAACCGTACATAAGTTTGAAGAGAATGTTGCACATCAACTTGGACTATCAGCAAATAGAACTAAAATAAAATTATACAAATCTGAATTACACTTCCAAGAAGTTCTTCAAAGCAAATTAAGATCATGGAGCAGAAAAATTAGTAGAATAGAAAACAAAGCAATTGATGACTTAAAGAATGCAACTTCTGTTGTAAGAAAAAACGCAATAAACGTTGCTAAAGAGGTTGAAAGAACTGAGAGTAAAATAGCAAGAAAGACTAAAAAATCTTTTATCGCTTTAGGTATAGGATTAAAACATATGTTTAGAAGAACAAAAAGAATTATTAAAAAGCCTTTCAAGGAAAAACCTAAGCCTGTTAAAGTTAGACCAATTAAAGACATTAGACATCATGAACACAAACCACAAGCGGAGTTAGAAGTATTTAAAAAATTAAGAACAGACTTAGACAGAAAAGATATGCTAGATGATGAAGAAACAATAATAAATAAAAGGATCAATAATATGGAAAGAACAAGAAGCGCTTTAAATATCATGTTAAAAAGATTAGGCGCAAGAAAATTATTAAAACAAAAAGCAATCAAAGTAAAAAAACAAAGAATTATTGCTTTAGATGAAGAAATTTTAAAACTTAAAAAAGTAAAAAATCAAGTTGTAAATAAAGAAAATAATCTTGATAAAGATATATCAAAATTAAATACAATTAGTGATGATAATAATCTGAATAAAGGTGTTTTCTTCAGATTCTTTAAAAAGAAAAAAGCCAAGAAAAAAGCAATTATCGATGAATTGAAAAATTTATATGATAACACTTAAAAATAAAGTGCTATAATATATTTCTATGGAGCAATTAGAATGGCTATACAATCTAAGAAGATTTGGGTCAAAGCTTGGTCTTGAAAGAATCAAAGAGATTTGTAATGCTTTAGATAATCCTCAAGATAAACTTAAATTCATACATATAGCTGGAACTAATGGGAAAGGATCTACTAGCGTTATGATTCAATCAATTTTAACAGAAGCAGGATTTAAGGTTGGGAGGTTTAATTCTCCTCATATTATTGATTTTAAAGAAAGATTTTCTATAAATGATAAATGGATACCTGAAGAGGATCTAATGAGATTAATTGAATTAATAAAATCAAAAAATATCGAGCTTACTTTTTTTGAATTTATAACTGCTATAGCTTTACAATATTTTTATGACCAAAAAGTTGACTATGTTGTATGGGAGACTGGACTTGGAGGACGATTTGATGCCACCAATGTTGTTAATTCGGATATTGCTGTAATAACAAATATTGCATTTGACCATACTGTCGAACTAGGGAATAGCTTATCAAAAATTGGGTTTGAAAAAGCTGGAATAATAAAAGAAAATTCTATTGTTGTTTATGGAGGAACTCCTGAATTAAAAGATTTATTTGAAAAAGGTAAAAAGCTTGTGATGGTGGATTTTGATGTTCCCTTTAACTTTAAAGTAAATCTACCTGGAAAACACCAAGTCGATAATGCAAGAATTGCAGTTGCCGCTGTTAGAGAAATGAATATTGGAATTAAAGATAGAGATATTAAAATGGCTTTAGCTCATATAAAATGGCCAGGCAGATTAGAAAAAATTGGTACTTTTCTTTTAGACTGTGCTCATAATCCTGCGGGACTTAAATCATTAAAATATTTCATCGAGAATGAAATTAAACCTGAAAACCTTACAATAGTTTTTGGTTGTATGAAAGATAAAGATTATCTTAAAATGCTACAACTTTTGCCAAAGCATAATTCCTTGATAGTAACTAAAGCTAATAATGAAAGAGCTCTAAATCCTGAAAAGATTGCAGAGTATGCTAAGGAATGTAAAATATTTGATACAGTTAGCAAAGCAGTTGATTATGCCAAGAAAAATTCAGAGGGGCTTATTTTAATTGCTGGAAGTTGTTATGTTGTTAGTGAAGCTAGGCAACACATATATAGCATATACTTAAAATCAATATATGAAAAATAATAACTATTTTCTATTTAATAAAATCCATTTTATTTTATTAACTACGAGAAATGAAAGATTTCTCTATTTAATAAAATACATACTATTTTATTAACTACGAGAAATGAAAGATTTCTCTATTTAATAAAACATATACTATTTTATTAACTACGAGAAATGAAAGATTTCTCTATTCAATAAAACATATAATGTTTTATTAACTACGGAAAACAAAGGGCTTTACTATTCAATGATATATATATAATATCATTGACTACGAGAAATGAAAGATTTCTCTATTCAATAAAACATATAATGTTTTATTAACTACGGAAAACAAAGGGTTTTCCTATTTAATAAAATCCATTTTATTTTATTAACTACTAAAAACTATAATTTCTATAATCAACAAGTTTAAATAGCAAAAATCAACCCATAATTTATTGTGTTTTTCGAGCAGAAATACCACAAGATATTGTGTTTTCATTAAAAAGTGGGGTATATATACATGGACAATAAAGAGGCGTATCAAAAAGAACTGGATTCTATGTTCAAATTTAATAGTAAAATTTACAAACTCGTTCCTAAGGAATTAATTAGCAATTATCAAGAATTATTATTTACACTTTCTAGAATGATGAAAGAAGGAACTTTAAAAACGCACTCTGATAATGATTATTTAGGTGGAAATGATCTTGCAATCAATATTTATAAAAAAAAATATTTTCTAAAAAATAGAGAAGCTCAACTTATTGAAAGTAGACCAGAGCAGGTATTTGCAAGGGTTGCAGCATTTGTTGCAGCTATTGAAACTGACCCCGAAAAAAGAAAAGAATATGCAATTAAATTCTATAATGCACTATATGATGGGATTTTTATGCCTGGCGGAAGAGTTATTGCAGGATCTGGAGATTTATATAGAATAAAAACTTTATCAAATTGTTTTGTTAGTTTAATTAGAGACGATAGTATTGAAGGTATTTTTGATGCCGCAAGAGATTGCGCAAGGACTTATTCTTATGGAGGAGGTATTGGAGTAGATATTTCTGGACTTAGACCTGCAGATAGTATTGTTCATAATGCAGCAGATAAGAGTACTGGAGCAGTATCTTTCATGGAACTTTACTCAATGACTACAGGGCTTATTGGCCAAAGCGGAAGAAGAGGAGCTTTAATGATTACGCTTGATGTGAAACATCCTGACGCTTTTCGATTTATAGATACTAAAAAAGTAGATAACTGGATAACTGAACATATTGCAAATCAATGTAAATGGACAGGAGATTTTGATGATAAACAAATTAATACAATAAGACAAAAAGTAAGAGAGAATATCCAAGTAAGGTTTGCAAACATTTCTTTAAAAGTAAGTGATGAATTTATGACAGCTGTAGAAGAAAGCAAACTTTATGGAGATGAAAAGATTTTAGTATATAAAAAGACATACAGCGAAAAAATAGACTATGGACATTATTCATATGAAATTCCATCAAAAAACATTGATGATTATGAATTAATAAATCAATTTAATACATTTTCTGAATTAGCAACGCATTTTGCTGCAAAAGGAATTACTTTAATTGATCTTGATCTAAAAGACGAAAAGAACAGAGATATCTACGGAGATTTTATTGTCCAATCAGGTGATGAAACTTTTGCAATAAAACATAGCGGAGATTTCTTACTTTATTTTAATAGTCCTCAAGCAGGAGAAATTAGAAGGCTAATTAAAGCTAAAGAATTATGGTCTAAATTTGTTGAAAGCAATTATAATACTGCTGAACCAGGGCTAATATTTTGGAGTACTATGACAAAATATAGTCCTTCTAATTATGTGGGGAGGCCAATTGCTTGTACTAATCCTTGCGGAGAAGTTCCTTTAGAAGATGGAGGCGCGTGTAATTTAACATCTCTTAATTTTTCAAGGGTTGTTGATAATTCTTACGAAGAGAATGCACAAGTTAATCATGAGAAAATTAAACAAACTGTAAGGCTAATGGTTAGATTCCTAGACAATGTAATTACATGGAATGAATACTTAAATCCATTAGAAAAACAAAGGGAATCTGCAAAAACAACAAGAAGAATTGGATTAGGTTATATTGGAATTGCAGACATGTTAAATCAGTTGGGTTTAGGATATGATTCTGAAGAAGGAATTGCTATAATGAAAACTATTGCTGAAGAAATTGCAAATGTAGCATATGATGAAAGTTCTAATCTTGCTGTTGAAAAGGGAGTTGCGCCGGTATTTGATTATGAAAAATATAAAAAAGGAGCATTCTTTAAAGAAAGGTTAAATGATGAAGTTAAAGAAAAAATAAGAGGGCAAGGGTTAAGAAATATTGCTATCTTATCTATTGCTCCAACAGGAACTATATCTAACATAATTAAAAGTTATCAAATAGGTAATAAAAATTATATTGGAGTAAGCTCTGGAATTGAACCAATATTTGCTTTATTTTATACTAGAAGAACTGAGACTATAGGACAAAATTTTTACAAGGTTTTTCATAGTACAGTTCAAGCTTATATAGATCAAAAAGAATTGAACGAAAAAGCACAAACAGTAAAAAATGAAGATGATTTGCACACTATTTTACCTGATTTTTTCTTTAGGACAGCACATCATATTTCACCTGATAATAGAATAAAGGTTCAAGGAGTTTGTCAAAAATATGTAGACCATAGTATTTCATCTACATGCAATTTGTCAGAAGATATTGAGCCAGAAGTTATTAGTGATGTTTATTTCAAAGCTTGGAAGGCTGGGCTAAAAGGAATAACTATTTACAGAGATGGAAGTAGATATGCAATACTATCTGTCGAGGGTAAAGAAACTAATTTTCAAAGATTTAAAGATAATGCGTTTACTATTTCTTTAGGAGATGGTAAGCAAGAAGAATTGAAAGGTAATAGTATAATTCATGATAATAATGGAGTAATGACTACTGTTTATCATGCACATCAAAATAATATTTCATTAACGTCATGTAGTTGGAATGGAATCAATATAAAAGAAGTCCTAAGTGGAAATATTCCAATACAAGTACAAGAAACTATTCAAAAACAAGAAGAAATACTTGATAACAATTTAAGAACTTGTCCAGCATGTGAAAAAATAACTCTTAAAATTGATGGAGGATGTTCTTCATGCGTAAATCCTGAATGCGGATTTAGCAAATGCGACCACTAAGATGGGTAAAAACGAACTTGGTTTAGTCCAAGTATACACTGGAAATGGAAAAGGCAAAACTACTGCCGCAATGGGATTAGCTTTAAGAGCAATCGGGCAAGGGTTTAATGTTTACATTATTCAATTTCTTAAAGGAGGAAATTATACTGGCGAACTAATTAGTATAAGAGAATTTCTTCCAACAGGAGATATTATTCAATTTGGAAAAGGCTGTGTTAGCGAGAGTAAACAATTAAAAATACATAATTTCTCTGAATTTGAATGTAAAAAAGGAGATTGGAAAAGAGATGAAATTACTTGTGGTGAATGTAGATATTGCTTTACTAATGATAATGAACAAGAACAATTTGTAAAAGATGCTTTTTCTCATGCAAAAAAAATATTGTCAAGTAAAGAATATGATTTAGTTGTTTTAGATGAATTAAATTATGCAATTAGCTCAGGAATTCTAAATGTAGAAAGTGTTATTGAACTAATTAAAACAAAAAATTCAACAACAGAATTAATTATTACGGGACGAGATGCTCACCCTAAAATTATTGAAGTTGCTGATTTAGTTAGTGAAATAAAGCCAATAAAGCATTATTTTGAAAAAGGCATTCCTGCCAGAAGGGGCATTGAATATTAACTTTTTGCTAAAAAGTATGATAAAATTTATATAAGTTGGAGTATTTATCATACTTCCACATGACAATTGTCTATATATCGTTCGGATCAAACAAAGGAGATAGATCTAAAAATATAGCTAAAGCACTAGATTTAGTTAGAAAACATTTCGATATTATTGATATTTCAAATTTCTATCTATCTGATCCAGTCTATACTAATCAATCTAGACAATTTCTTAATGGCGTTGTTAAAGTAGAAACCAATATGACGGCTAAAGAAGTATATGAAAAATTAGATATAATTGAAAAACAAGCAGGAAGAATAAATATTGCAAGAGATGAAGATAAACCAATTGATTTGGATCTTTTATATTTTGGAAATAAAGTAATTCAACAAGCACCTATGGTTGTCCCTCATCATAAAATACATCAAAGAAAATATATTTTAACTGCAATGAATGATATTGCTACTGATTTTGTGCATCCTGCGTTTAACAAAACACAAAAAGAACTTCTAAATGAACTTGAATGTAATAAAAAAGTAAAATCAATTTCAGATTAAATCGGGATATAAAGGAAACTTTTTACATAAATCAAGAACTTCTTGTTTAGATGATGCTATTGTTAATGCGTTATCATGATTCTTTAATACATCTGCAATTAATTTTGCAATCAACTTCATATCTTCTTCTTTCATTCCTCTAGTTGTTATTGCAGGAGTTCCTATTCTTATTCCGCTTGGATTAAATGGAGTTGCAGTGTCAAAGGGAATCATATTTTTGTTTGTATAAATATGTGCATTGTCCAATGCCAACTCAGCTTCTTTTCCAGTACATTCTAAGTTTGTTAAATCAATCAAAATAAGATGATTATCTGTTCCATTACTTACTAATTTTAGACCATGATTCATCAATTCTTCTGCAAGAACTTTAGCATTTGTTACAACTTGTTTTTGGTACTCAGTGAATTCCGGTTGTAATGCTTCCTTAAACGCAACAGCTTTTGCTGCAATCATATGGTCAAGTGGACCGCCTTGCATCCCTGGAAAAACAGCAGAGTTAATTTTTCTCGCAAGATTTTTTTTATTGTCAGGATTTAATCTGTCTTCTATCTTAGACATTATGATTGCTCCTCTTGGACCACGCAGCGTTTTATGAGTTGTTGTTGTTACAATATCACAATAAGGTATTGGATTTGGATAAATTTTTGCTGCAATAAGTCCTGCAACATGAGCAATGTCTGCCATTAAATATGCTCCAACTTTATCTGCTATTTCTCTAAATCTTTTAAAATCTAATTTTCTTGGGTAAGCACTAAATCCTGCCAAAATTAATTTGGGTTTGTGTTCTAAAGCCAATCTCTCGACTTCATCCATGTCGATGATTCCATATTTCTCATGAACACCATAAGGTATAATATTATATAATTTTCCAGAAAAATTAACTGAGCTACCATGAGTTAAATGTCCGCCATGAGAAAGATTCATGCCAAGAATAGTATCACCAGGGTTTAAAATTGCAAAATACGCTGCCATATTTGCTTGACTTCCAGCGTGTGGTTGAACATTAACGTGCTCTGCGCCAAAAAGTTTTTTTGCTCTTTCAATAGCTAAATTTTCAGTAATGTCAATAAATTCATTTCCGCTATAATAACGCTTACCAGGATATCCTTCAGAATATTTGTTTGTTAATACAGTCCCCATAGTTTCAAGTACTGCTTTGCTCACAAAATTTTCAGAGGCAATCATTTCAATACCATTTCTTGCTCTTTCTAGTTCATTTTGTATTGCATTGTAAACTTCATTATCTTGTTCTTTTAGTTGTTCTAAAATTTTATTCACCCACCATTACTTACGATTATAAATTATGAAATTAAATTCTTCAAATTCTTCTTTATGCTCTTCTTGCCATTCATCTAAATTAAACTCAGGAAAATATGTGTCGCCATCATAATCTTTATTTATCCATGATAAATAGAGTTTGTCGACGATTGGTAAAAATTGTTTATAGATTGTACTTCCACCAATAATAAAAATATCCTTTTCATATTCTTTTGCTTTTTTAGTTGCTTCTTCAATTGAACTGCAAATATCTACACCTTCAATCTCTTGCATATTTCTGCTAATAACTATATTGTGCCTATTAGGCAAAGGCCTTCCTATACTTTCATACGTTTTTCTACCCATAATTATTGTTTGCCCAGCAGTATGCTTTTTGAAGTTTTTTAAATCTTCAGATATTTTCCAAGGTAGGTCGTTGTTTTTTCCAATGATTCTATTCTTAGTAAGGCCGACAATTATTGCTATCATTATATTGCTATATCAAATTTTATTCTTGGGTGGTATTCGTAGTTTTCTACGATTGTGTCTTCATATTTCCAATCGAAAATGCTGGTGAAATTTTCTGTTTTTAATGTTGGAAGATTCATTGGAGTTCTGCTTAATTGCTCTTTCAAACCCTCAACATGATTCTTATAGACATGGGTGTCCGCCAAAAACCCTACCAATTTCCCTTCTTGTAGTCCTGCCTCTTTTGCCAATAAATGTAAAAGTAAAGCATAACTCGCAATATTAAATGGAAGTCCTAAAGCAGTATCAACACTTCTTTGGTTCCAAAGTAAATTTAATTTACCATTAATAACTGTAACTTGAAAACCATAATGGCAAGCCGGAAGAGCCATGTGTGGCAAATCTTTAGGATTCCAAGCCATAACAATCATTCTTCTACAACTTGGATTTTCTTTTAGTCTTTTTACTAAATTCTTTAATTGGTCTACACCTTGTCCTTCAGGAGGTTTATCATATGCAACATATTTTGCTCCAAAGTTTCGCCATTGATAACCATAGACAGGTCCCAATTCTCTTTCCTCTGCCATCTTTTTTTTAGTTTCTTCATCATGACCATAAGGCACTTTATCTGGACTACACCATTCATTCCAAATAAAGTTTTTTCTTTCTCTTAACCAATTTTTATCTGTAATACCTTTAATAAAGAATTCTAATTCTGAAGCAACTAATCTCATAGGAACTGTTTTTGTGGTTAATAAAGGAAAGCCTTTTGACATGTCATGTTCAAACATAGCACCTGCAATAGCAATTGTGCCAGTACCTGTCCTATCTTCTTTAACAACGCCTTCTGTTAATATTTTATTTACAATATCCAAGTATGATTTCATATAAATGCACCCAAGATTTGGGTTATTATCTAATTTATATACTTTTATATACTGAACCGCAAATGAAACTCTTAACTTTTGCGGTTGGTACACTCAAAAATTATAATTTTTTGGTGTCCCAGAAGCTATAGCTTCTAAGGATATACTAGTCCGTAAAAATAA
>CAYZMD010000057.1:0-9200 GCA_964479425.1 uncultured Methanosarcinales archaeon
CAGATTTGAATTAATGAATGAAAAGATGAAAAATGAGAAGGGTGATGAAGTATATATTTCTGATGCATTAATAATATTAAATCCTATAGGTGCAAAGAGATTATTTACTAAACTCAAAGAATCAATTAAAGAATATGAATCTGAAAATGGAGAAATTTCCTTAGATTTAAAAAACGAAAAATATGTTTGATTCTTAATTTATTATTATTTAAAAATCAATTAATTAAAGAGTGAATTACAAAACGAGAAATAAAACTAATTCTTGTGAATTTATTTTTATTTTCACTTAATAATTTCTTTAGTTCAAATGCATCCTTAAAATCGTCACCAATCATTTCAATTATTTCATTAATATCTCTTTCATAAACACCTAAATCTTTTAACATCTTTTTTGGTTTAGATTCCGTGAAATATAAGTAGCTTATTGGTTGTTTTATTTTTTTATCAATAATATCAAAATATTTATTTTCTAAAGATTGACATTCCATAAAAAACAATATAATAAGTAATTTAGAATAGAATTTATGTTCAACATAACTTGATTTTAATTGTATGGTTTTATTTATAACATAATCAATATCAGCTCTAGAATACTTCATAGTTTCTTTTATTATTTCATTAAGTCTAAGCCTTTTTTTATGAATACATAAATTAATTATTCCTGAATTTAACTTATTCCCTGAACCTTCAATCATTGTATATATAGCATTAATTAAAAAGAAACGAGTTCGTTTATCATTATTTAACAAATTATTAATTTCTTCCAGTACTTGATCTTTATATTTTTTATAATTGCTAAATAAATTCAAAACAGTATTTAATCTAAATTTATTACCTATTTTTGTTTTATAATCTTCATGTGTAATGCCTAATTCATCCAAGAAAGCTAAATATACTAAATTTTCATTATAATCATCTCTATGAATATCCATATCTTCACTTTCATCTGTTACTTCAAATTCAATACTTCTTATCGCATCTTCTTTTAAATATTCAATATCTGTAGGTGTTTTTATATAATGAGCACATCCTAAATGATGTTCGTATAACCTTCCAGAGCATCCTACAAGATTAAAAAAATCAAAAGCGTCAAATTTATCTTTTCCAGTTCTAGAAGCTTTAGCAATAATAATATTTTTTGCAGAAGTATTAATCCCTTCTAACAGTGCGGAATTACAAATTAACTTATTAAATGATTTATTTTTATCATAAAGGTATAATTGGTACATTCTAATTCCTATGGGTAATTGTCCATTATGAACTAGATATCCATTTTCCATTGCTTTAACTAAGTACCAATCTTCATGTATTTCATTTTTTAGCCAATCAATAAAATGATGTTTATATTTTGAATCAATTTCGTTAACATGGTGTTTAACATATTTTGCTATTTCTGATACTGTTGGAAAATATATCATAGTTTTTTCTTCTGAAGGTAGAAATGCTATTATTTCATTTGTTTTAGAGAATCTATCATTTGAATCAATTATATCATACACTTTAATCTCATTAATTACGGGGGAATATTCAGTACAATAAAAAATAGGCTTTTTATCTAATTTATCGAGTTTTTTTATTCCACTAATAAATGGAGCTAGCAATACATGTTTTTTTGCAATTTTTACTAAATGAAAATATGCTAAGTTTAAAATTAAGATACGATCATCAAATTCATTTCGTTCAAGTTTATAGACTTCATCTATGACCAAAAAATCAATTTCCTTAATGGTTAAATAGTTAGAATTTTCTACAATTCTATCATGAGTTAAAATAAAAATGTTTTTCCCATTAAAATCATATTCATAATCTTCAGATATTGACAAATAAACCTTATAATCTTGAAATATATCTTTATATTTACTGATTATTCTTTTATTGTATTCATCAACCAAAGCTAAAGTTGGTACAATTAATACAATATTATTAGGTTTTTGTCTTGCAATGTGCTCGAATACAACAAAAGTTTTTCCAAAACTGGTAGGAGCACTAAAGATAACACCTTCATTTTTATCAATAAGTTTTAAAACTTTTAATTGTTCAGGATGAAGAGATATGTTATCATCTAAACAAGAAGTTGCAAAAGAATTATAAATTAAAGATTTTAAAGAAAAATTCTTAGAATATACAGTTAATCCAAGTGAGAATAAATCATTAGCATTATTTTTAACAAATTGTGTTTTATCTTTAGAATCTTCAATTCCCCTGATAAATTGCTCTCTAAATTTTTGCATAGAGGACTTATTTGTCATTTTCATATGCCTCCATCTTTTTTTTAATCGCAGATGTCAAATGAGTTATAAATTCAAATTTAGAAATTATAGGTAATGAAATGACAATATAAATTGTATTTAGGTTAAAAATATTATTTCTAGTGATTTTAGAAAGTGATTTTAAGATTTCATCCTTATCTAAATCAGTACCATGTGCAATAAAAATAGGTATTCCAAGATTTTTAATCTCCATTTTTTTAATAAATTCTTCAAAACTTATACATTCATTAATTTTTTCTTGAAATACATTAAAATGAGGATGTTTGATAATTTTCTCTTCACTTAAAACTAGTTTAAATTCTTCTTTTATTTCTTTTTCATATTCTTTAAGAGACCTATTTATTAATGCTATACCATTCTTCAAGCTTTTTGATATTTTTGATTCCCCAAAAAATAGTATTTTTTTCACATCATCAAAAAATAATTCATCAATCCCATATACGCTCATGTTTTTATCTGATAGTAAAGTAATTTTAGGTATTATACATTTTAAATTGTAATATTTAGATAATATAAGATGATTAATATATTCTCCAATTCTACCAATTTTGCTTAATCTTATTTTAAGCTTATTTGAATCCTCACTTATTACTTCAGACTCATCTATAATAATATCTTTTAATTCACCTTCTAATTCTATTTCTAATATTTCATCATCTATGAATTTAAAAAGGTGTTTGTATAATTTTGCATAATTTTTAGCTGATGGAGAAAAGGATATAGAAGTCTCATTCTCGATATATTGTAATAAATTGCTTTCACTTAATATATAATTAGTGAATTCTTGAAAAAATTTATTTTTATCATCAATATTGATATGTATAAAGCTATAAGAATCATCTTTTCTATGAATATTAAAAATATCATCCATAGTGATTATTAAATAATAGAATACTTAAATAACTTATTTAAATATAGTATTGCGATAGTGATTGATAAGTATATGGATCAAAAAAATAACAACATTTATATACATATCTCCGAGATAATTATATATAACATTATAGGTGTCATACCGACGAGGATTCATCGTTTGTCATAGGGCCGTAGCGTTTTTATTTTTTTATATATCTTACACAACTTAATTTATTGTAATTTACAAACCAACTTTCCTTATAGAAATTCCTTTTTGTTCTAAAAACTCGATAGGTTTTGTATCATAATATTTTTGAGTATAAACAACTCTTCTAATACCTTTTTCCAATATATCCTGTGCACACATTTGACATGGAGAACAAGTAATCAATAAATCATCACCTTGTTGGGAATTACGTAAAGCCATTTGTTCGGCATGAATACTTTTACATGCAATATGAGAAGAATATCCAAGAAAATCCATAGAACTTTTTTTTTCACATGTGTAACAATTACCATTTCCCGAATAACCTTCATCAACAATTACTCCGCTTCTGATAAGTAATGCACCAACAGACCTCATTTGACAACCACTTTTTGTTTTAGCATTTTCTAAAGATTCAATTATATCTGTTGTATGTAAATTATCTTCAGAATCGACCAAATTAATATTGTAACCCATTTCACTTAAAATTCTAAAATAATTATGATCGCTCCTTAATGTAATAGAAGTGTCTTTATCCAACTTCATAAAATCATTAATTCCAGTCCCACAAGATACAATTTCAGAATTATAATCAACTAAAAAGTTTTCCAAATCAGTTTTCCTCCAATTATAAGAAAAAAAAGGTCTAGATTCTCCTTTTAATTTATTTAAAGCTTCATCAGAAATCAGACCTATTATTAATTTATCCAAATTCCCATAAGAATTCACAAAAGAGCCTATGCTTTTCTCAATAAATTTTCTATGATCTTTGTGAAATAAATTAAATCCGCCTCCTATAAATAACTTCATAAGTCTGTTATTTCACGTTTATTTAAAAAAATAATGCAAAAATATTTATACCATCCATTATTCTATTCCATTATGAAAATCCTAATAATATATGCACATCCAGATATTAAAGGACACTCCTCAACATATCTTCATGGTGTAACTAAAGGTCTACAAGAAAAAGAGATAGATTACGAAGTTATTGATTTATACAAGATTAATTACGATCCAATTTTACATGCACACGAGCATTATACAACAGGAAATAGAGAAATCACAAAACAAAATTTAGAATTTCAGCAAAAGATCAATGAAAGCCAAAAATTAATATTCATATATCCAATTTGGTGGGGAAGTATGCCTGCTATCCTTAAAGGATTCATCGATAGAGTATTTGTTCCAGGATTTGCATTTAGAAAAGAAAATGGCAAATACATAAAATTACTAAAAGGAAAAGCTGTTGTTTTAACTGCAATGGGAATGCCTAAAGCATTATATTATATGATGATGAAGATGCCAACAACACTAATGAAAATGGGTGTTTTAAATTTTTGTGGATTAAAATCAAAAGTATTTACTGTTCATAATACTGACGAATTATCACAAAATAATATCAAAACTATATCAGAAAATGTAAAAAATGCAGTTACATACCTTACAAAATAGATAGGTTTATATATGTCCAAGAATATAGGACAATAGTACTATAAAATGGGACATAATAAAATAGACCAATTATTTTTTGAACATCCTACTAAACATTTTCATATTAGAGGTATTTCTAGAATTTTAAAGATTCCAAAAACAACAGTTAGCTATCATATTAATCAGATGATTAAAGACAATCTAATAAAAAAAGAGAAACGAGATGTTTTTCCAAGCTTTAAGGCTAATGAAACAAACGAGAACTATAGATTTTATAAAAAACATATATTTATAAAAAGCTTAATTGAATCAAATGTAATTAACTTTATCGAGGAACTAATATCGCCTAAATGTATTATTTTATTTGGATCATTTGCTAAGGGCGAATATGATATAAATAGTGATATTGATATATTTGTACAATCAAAAGAAATTAAAATAAAATTATCAAAATATGAAAAGAAGTTAAAACATCCAATAAACATACTTTTTGAGTCAGATTTAAACAAATTATCTCCCGAATTATTTAACAACATAATAAATGGACAAAAACTAAGAGGATTTATTAAAATAAAATGAAAGAAATAATGAATTGGGAAGTATGTAAACAAGATCATATTAAAAAGATAGATATAGATAAAGAAAAAATTAGTTCTATAATAAAAATGTCCGATATTAGGATAAAAGTTTTAAAACAAATTAGTTTAGATGAAGAAACAGCCTCAATAATTGCTACAGATTATTATGAAGTAATTAAAGAATTACTAACGGCACTATTAGTAAAAAATGGATTAAAATCAACAAATCATGAATGTTTAATTTCATTTTTTAAACATAACTTTGATTATCCTTATGAAACAGAAATAATACATCAATTAAAAAATGTTAGGAATCGAGCATCATATGATGGTATTTTTGTCAGAAAAGAATATATAGAGACAAATATAATTGAATTCCAACACATAATAAAACTATTAAAGGAGCTATTATAATGCTATACGTCGTATCAACACCGATTGGAAATCTAGAAGATGTTACTTTTAGAGCTATTAGAATTCTAAAGGAAGTAGAAACTATAATTTGTGAGGATACAAGACGAACTTCTAAATTACTTAAGCACTATGAAATACCAAAAAAGAAACTAATAGTATACAATGATTACAATAAGAAGAGATTAATTCCAAAATTATTAGAATTACTAAAAACAGAAGATGTAGCTTTTGTTTCAGATAATGGAACCCCCTGTATTAGTGATCCAGGATATAACATAATAAAAGAGTGCACAGAAAATGACATTGAAGTTTCACCAATCCCAGGAGCATCAGCATTTTTAGCAGCGTTAACAGTTTCTGCTCTTCCACCAGACAAATTCACATTCTATGGCTTTTTACCAAAAACATCAGGAAAAAAAGAAAGAGCAATAAAAAACATAGACCACACTTCAATTTTTTACGAATCTCCGCATAGAATTAAAAAAACAATAGAATTAATGAAACAATTAATACCTGAAAAAAATATAGTAATAGCAAGAGAAATAACTAAGAAATTCGAAGAATTTTATAGAGGAAAAATTAAAGATATAGCAATTCCTAAAGAAAAAGGAGAATTTGTTTTGATAATAAATTAAATACTATTTCTGGTGTCCAGTAACCCATAAAAACAATCAAATATATATTTAACCAACATTTATCCTTTAATATGTCAATAGTAAGCAAGGTTTATGAACTAAGTAGAAAACAAGATGTGAATAAACTAGAAATATTTCTAAAAAAAGTTGATAGCAAACAAATTACTTATCTTCTTACATGCATGATGTATTTAGGTAGAGGAAAAATAAACGGAGAAATACCAGACGAAGCTGGTATAGATACTATGTACAAATTAGGAGTAGAAAAAGACAAAGAAAAAGAGAATATGAAAGAATTACTTGAAAATTACAGAGTGCTTTCACTATATTTCGACGAGACAAATGAATAAAAATAGATTATTAGAATAAATGTTTATATTAATTAAAAGAAAGTGGCGGTGGCGATACATCCAAATCAATGCCATTGTCATCAACTTTTTGAAATCGCGACTTCCACGTGACTCATTGTCAAATTTTATCATCGGCCTAAGCCTCATATCTCACATATTATGAGCGTGGCACTCTAACCAGGCTGAGTTACACCGCCATGCAAAAGCCCTTGAGTATTCATATTTAATATTCTTTTTTAAAACTTTCTGTTTTTATATAGAATTCAAGGAGCATAGCGACAGACTTTCTGTTTTAACCCTAAAACACATGTTTTAAAAACATTTATATATCCTCAAGTATCTAATTCATAAATGAGATTAGCTATTGTTTCTGATACACACACAGTAGATTCTTTTGAAAAGATCTACAATCATTTGCTAAAATTAACACCACAATACGCCATAAACGGAGTAGTTATCAATGGAGACATGTTAGGATTATTTAACATAAAAGAGGAGTACGGTCAAAAACATAAACCAAATATGACTAAACTTTTACAATCACACGCTCCATTTACAAACAATCAAATTTTAATAGTATTTAAAAAGATTCAAGAAGGACAAGAATTAGACGAGAATTCTTTAAAACAATTCAGTGAGATGCTAAAAGACTACATAGATGAAAGATATATGTGGTTATTAAATTCATTAAGAAAATTATCAAATGTAACAAAAGTATATTATAATTTAGGTGATCACGAATCTCCACTACACTACAAAGTTATAGACGAATTAGCTTTTACATTAGGCCTTGAAAAAGATATGATTAATCAAATACTAAAAAATACTGATGACAGAAATCATTTTGAACAATTCAAAAATAAATTAAAAGAACTAGAAAAAACTAATGATTTTATTTTTATAAGCCAAAAAGTAATTGATGAAAACGGAATTTTAATAGCAGGAATTCCTGGACTGCATAACAATCCAGAAGAAAATAGCGAATTAAGTCAAGCTCAAGAGAATGTAACTGTAAAAATACTTGATGAAATAAAAACAAAAATAGATAATGCTAAAGCATTAATCATTTTTAATCATATTGATGGAAAAATTAACAGTAAACCATTTTTATTTGAACCAAGTTCATTAGCATTAAAATCTTTTTTAGCTACAACAAAAAATAATATTCCTAAATTATTATGCCAATCAAATCATACATTTGTAACAACACATTTCTATAAGAATAATGAATGGTTTTATTTATTAAATAATGCAGGAGTTAATAATGGACTTTACAATGTAATTGACATCCATAATGACATTAAATGTTATGATATCGATCCTAATTTAAACCAAATAATAAACTTAACTAAATATAATTTAGAAGAAGCAAATTATACTGAACCAATCCAAAGAATGAAACTGAATTATCCTGACACATTAAAAATAATGACTCAAAGAAAAATTGATAATCATATAGATAATTTATAGAGGGTTTTGATAAACCCTATATAGCGAACTTTAATATATAAATAATCAAAAAACTAAAATTTTAGAGGTTAATCAAAGTCCTCTATGATTATTCTTCTTCTTTATCAGGATCAAACAGACTAAAATTTATAGAATCATCATTATCGTCTTCTTTATTCTCATTATAATCATCTATAAATTCTTGCATAATAACAACAACAAAAGATGTTATTTAAAGTTATCTACGCACAGTTTCTATTTCATAATCTGCTAAAACTAGCCAAAAATAAGCAGTACTTAATCCGTCTTTTTTACCCAGAAACTGCATTTTATGATGGGAATTAATCATTAAACAAAAAACAATCTAAAACATTTATAAGAGAATTAAATGATTTCTATCTAAAAATAATAAAAAAATAAGGGAATTTATTCTCCTTTAAGCTTCTTCCCTATTTTACTAAATAAACTTTCTTTTTTAACAGTTTTTTTAGGTTCTGCCTTTTTAGTCTCTTTTTTAGGAACTGCTTTTTTAGTCTTTGCTTCTGTTTTTTTAGTTTCCTTTTTAGGAGTTACTTTTTTAACTTCAGCCTTAGGTTCTACCTTTTTAGTTTTAGGTTCCGTTTTCTTAACAACCTTTTTAGGCGCAGCTTTCTTAGGTTCTTCAGGAGCTTCATCTCCAAAAAGATCAGACATATCAGCTTCTTGTTTATTTCCGAATTGTTTTAAAGTACCTAACTGAGGAGGTCTTTGTGGAGTAAATTCTCTTTTAACAAAAGGCTTCTTCACAAAGTTTTTATTCTCAAAAGGTTTTTTCACAAAAGCTTTATTTTCAAAAGGTTTCTTCACAAAAGCTTTATTTTCAAAAGGCTTCTTCACAAAAGGTTTCTTTTCAAAAGTTTTCTTTACAAAAGGCTTTTTCACATAAGGTTTATTTGATTGTGGCCTAGCATTTTTACTTAAATCTGTAACTGGCCTTGTCTTATCTAATTTTAATCCACCAATTAAATATT
>CAYZMD010000058.1:0-9071 GCA_964479425.1 uncultured Methanosarcinales archaeon
AAGAGATAAGGCAATATCATTAGTGTATGGAACAGTAATGAGAAATTTATCAGTAGCTCTTGCAATAGCATTAACAGTTTTTGGAGAAAAAGGTGTTGAAATTGCATTAATCATTGCAGTTGCTTATGTTATTCAAGTTCAATCTGCTGCATGGTATATTAAGTTTACAAAAAAAATATTTGGAAAAGAACCAGAAGACACAGCAAAAGATATTATGGAAGAGGGAGTTTTTGCCCTTCATGATTTTTCAACTCTTAATGATGCTATTAAAATGTTAGACGAAGAACATATTCACTCTATTGTTGTTTTAGATAAAAAAGAAGGTATTATGGGAATTTTAACATCAGAAATGGTGATTAATATTTTAGCCGATGATTTAAATGTTCATGAAAAATTAAGTAATATAAAATTACATCCAGCAGTTCAATTTAAAGAAACAGCACCTATTAAGCAAGTTATTAATACGATGAAAAGGAAACATGAATATAAAATTATTATAATTGGAAGTGATGGAAAACCAACAGGTGTTTTGACAGAAGCAGATATAATAGATAAATATGCAAAAGGGGAATAAATAATGGTTAAATTAATAAAAATAGAAACAGAATTAATGCCAAAAGAAATAATTGAACAAATTAAAATAAAAGCTTCGAATTTTAATTTTATAATTAGAGAGATTTTTAATATGGCTAATGAATTTAAACATCACAAAATCCAAGTTGTTGATGATTTTGAATATTATTCAATTATGATTTGTAATCCCGAAAAGGCATATACAAGTATTAGTGCTAATAAAATAAGAGGAGCAATACTTTTACCTCCTAAACAAATTATCATATATAGAGAAAACGAAAAAACAATAATTGCATATATGAAAATTAATAAAAATGATATAGCTCAAATGCTGCCAAATGATACTAAATTCCAAAACGGACTTGACGAATCAGGAGATAAAATTATTGAATTGATAAATGAATTAGGTGATAAAATATGAAATATAAAATTGAATTTAATCAGGAAGAATGTAGAGGATGTGGAGCATGTACAACATGTGACAATTGGGAATTTGATGATTCAAACGGGAAAGTAAAACCTAAAAAAATAGAATTAGAAGAGATTGGCTGTAACCAAGATGCGGCAGACATTTGTCCTGTACAAATAATTAAGATAGTTAAAGTTGAATAATAAAGGAATCAAGAATGAATAAAAAATTAAAAAAATCAATAAAAAAATCAGGGATGTCTTTGTGGGCTACTCTTCCTTATTTAATAGGGACAGTTTTATTGGTTAGTTTAATTATTACACTTATTCCTGAAGCATTTTATCTTAAAATATTTACTAATAATATTGTTTTAGACCCAATTGTTGGGAGTGCACTCGGTAGTATTTCAGCAGGCAATGCTGTAACAAGCTATATTTTAGGTGGAGAATTTTTAAATAAAGGAATAAGTTTACTCGCTGTAACAGCTTTTTTGGTTACGTGGGTAACTGTTGGAATGATTCAATTACCTGCAGAATCTAAAATTCTTGGAAAAAAATTTGCAATTTTACGTAATATAACTGCGTTCTTTATGGCAATTATTGTGGCTATTATTACAGTTGTAATTATGGGGTTAATTTAAATGAATAAAAAATTAAAACCATGGAATGATGCAAAATATTTTCTTGGATTTGTTTCTATCGCATATATTAGTGTTTTTATTTATAACTTAAATCTATTTTATTCAATTTTGTCTCAGTCTTTAACAATATTTTTAACAGTATTACCAGTATTTATTCTAATTTTTTTTATAATGATTGTAACTAATTGTTTTATTACTTCACATTTTATAGAAAAGCATTTGAAAGATAAAGGTATCAAAAAATGGATATTTATTATTGTTGGAGGAATATTGTCAAGTGGTCCAATATATATGTGGTATCCTCTTTTATCTGACTTAAAAAAGAAAGGTTTGAGTTCTGGTTTAATTGCATGTTTTTTATATAACCGTTCAATTAAATTACCATTACTTCCGTTAATAATTTTATATTTTGGTATAAAATATACTATTGTCTTGACAGTTGTTATGATTATCGTATCAATAATGCAAGGTTTAATAATTAATAAAATATTTGAGGTAAAACAATGGAATTAACTAATTTATTTTATAATAGTTTAAATGCGAGCTTAAAGATATCATTAATTATCTTCTTTTTAATGATTGTAGTTGAACTTTTTGTTTTAAAATATAAAGAAAAATTAATTTATTTTGCTAAGAAAAATAAAATACTCGGATACGTAGTCTCATCATTTTTTGGAAGTATTCCTGGATGTATTGGAACATTTGCAATGGATTCTCTCTATATGGCAGGTCTTTTAAGTTTTGGTGGAATTGTTGCTGCTATGATTGCAACAAGTGGCGATGAAATGTTTATTATGATTTCAATGATTATATCTGGAGAGCTTGCTATTAATCCTATAATTGGTTTAGTTCTCATATTATTTTTTCTAGGAATCATTGGCGGTTATCTTGCTGACCTTATTATGAAGAAACATAATTTTTCATTCTGTAAGAATTGTGATATTGTACACCACAAAAAATCAGAATTTAAACTAAAACATTTTTTTAAAGAACATATTTATGAACACATATTAAAAAAGCATATTTGGAAAATCTTTTTATGGCTATTTGCAGCAATTTTCATTATTGATTTTATTAAGCCCCTTATTGATACTTCCATAATATTTAGTGGATCAAATTTAGTTTATATATTAATGGTTGCAGCATTAGTTGGGATATTACCAATCTCAGGTCCTAATGTTTTTTTATTAGTTATGTTTTCAAAAGGTTTAATTCCGTTTTCCATATTATTAACAAATTCAATAATTCAAGATGGCCATGGATTATTACCAATAATGGGTTTCTCAATGGATGACGCAGTTAAGATTAAAATTTTTAATTTTGTGTTTGGATTAATTATTGGTTTTATTTTATTGGGTTTAGGAGTCTAAAATGGATACAGATAAAATTTCAAAGTGTATTTGTTCAAAATGTGGATATAGTCTGCTTTGTCCTATTGGAAGTGGATGCCCAGAGTGTCCAAAATGTAAACAAAAAATGTTAATAGGAAGTAATATTTTTGAGATGAAAAAATGAATATGGTCAATATTTTTTTAGAAAAGAAAAATGTGTTTGCTGTAGTTGGCGTCTCAAGAGATGAAAAAAAATATGGCAGAAAAATATATGATTATTTAAAAAATTTAAACTATGAAGTTTATCCTATAAATCCTAATCTTAATATGATTGAGAATGTTAAATGTTATTCCATTTTATCAGAGTTACCTAAAATACCTGATGTAGTTGTCTTTGTTGTAACACCTAAAGTTACAGAACAAATTTTAATTGAGTGTAAAAAACTTGGAATAACAAAGGCTTGGATGCAAACGGGTTCAGAATCAAATGAAGCAATTGCATTTTGTAAAGAGAATAATATTGAAGTTTTGCATAATGTCTGTATACTGATGGAGATGAATTAAATGACAAAAATAATCGCAATAACAGGAGGAAAAGGTGGAACAGGAAAGTCAACAGTAGCAACAGCTTTAGCTTATGAATTATCAAAAGAGAATAAAGTTCTTTTAGTTGATGCAGACGTTGATTGTCCAAATGATCATTTACTTCTTAATATTGAAAGAAAGCAATTAAATATAGTTTTTCAAAGAATTCCAAAGTTTGATTTAGATAAATGTTCTAGATGTGGGAAGTGTGGAGATGTATGTGTATCTAAAGCAATTATTTCATTAAAAGAAAAATATCCAATATTTATTCCTGAACAATGTAATGGTTGTGGTTCTTGTAAAATAGTTTGTCCTGAAGATGTTATTAGTTGGGAGAATAAAGAAATAGGAAAGATTTATACTGGAAAAAAAGACAATCTGGATTTACTCTCGGGAGAATTAAAATCAAATCAACCTGTATCTGAATTTATTGTTAATGATTTAAATGAAAAGATAGAGACACAAAAGCAGAAATATGATTATATCATTATTGATACTGCAGCGGGAACTCATTGCCCTGTTATTGCTGCTTTTGAAAATGCTGATCAAATTATTGCAGTTACAGAACCAACTCCATTAGGCGCTCACGACCTTGAAGTAATACTTGGCGTCTTAGAAAAAATAAATAAAAAAGGAACGATAATAGTAAATAGATCTGATATTGGAGATATAAATAAAATTAAAGAAGTATCTTTAAAATTTAATACAAAAATAGTTTTTGAAATATTATACTCTAAAGAAATTGTAGATGCGTATTCTAAAGGCAATCCAATAACAATTCCAAATATAATTTCAGTGGTGAAAAAATGAAATCAATAGTAGTATTATCCGGTAAAGGAGGAGTTGGTAAAAGTAGTATATCTGCATCGCTTGCTGTTGCATTATCTCAAGATAATAAAATAGTTTGTGCTGATTGTGATGTTGATGCTTCTAATTTATCTCTTTTGTTCTCATTATCTACTGATAAATATGAAGAATGGAAAACATTATCCACTAATCAAATAGCAGTTATTGATGAAGATAAATGTATTAAATGTGGAAAGTGTATTGAAACTTGTTATTTTCATGCATTAAAATTAAAAGGTAATATTCCTAAGGTTAATGACTTTGGTTGTGAAGGTTGTGGTGCTTGTGAACTTATTTGTCCAGTTGATGCAATAACATTACATAATATTGATAATGCCAATATTGGATATGCAAAAACTAATTATAACTTTTTTATTGCTTCTGCTCAGCTTGCACCTGGAAATTCAGGTTCTGGAAAAGTTGTCTCTGAAGTTAGAAAAAAAGTAAATGAAATATCTCAAAATACAGAATATGTGATTATTGATTCTGCAGCAGGTATTGGATGTCCAGTTATTGCTTCTGTTGCCGGAAACGATTATGCAATCATTGTTACTGAACCAACACCTTCAGGATTTTCAGACATGAAGAAAGCATTGGAAGTTGTTAATCATTTTAGAATTAAAAATGGAATAATAATAAATAAATTTGATTTGAATGAAGAATATACTAATAAAATTGAATCTTTTGCAAAAGAGAATGATATTGAAATAATTCAAAAGATTCCTTTTGATAAAGCGTTTGTTAAGGCAATGACTAATATGATTCCAATAATTGACTTTGATAAAAAATATGAATCTGTGTTTGAAGAAATAAAGGAAAAAGTTATTATAGAAATTAATAAATAAATGATTGTAAAAAACAGGTGAATTAAAAATGAAGATTAAAATTGGATTAATTATTGGTTTGTTATTAATACTCACTGCTAGTTTTGCATTGGCAGATAATAATACTGATGTAAATAAAGTTTATTTAGATCTGTTTTATGGACAAGGATGTCCTCATTGTTCTCAATTAAGATTATTTCTAGATAAAATAAGTCCGAACTATCCTAATTTAATAATTCATGAGCATGAGGTGTATTCAAATAGAGAAGAATTGAAACTTTTTGAAAAGATGTCCAAAGATTTTAATACACCTATTCAGGGTGTTCCGGCTGTTTTTGTTAATAATAAAGTAATTGTCGGATTTAGTAATTCAATTGGAGAAACTATTGAAAGTACAATAAAAGATTGTTTAAAAGAATCTTGCGATAATCCTAGAATAAAAGAAGCAACTAATGAAACTATTAAAGTATCAGGCGATAGCTCACCATCAAAAGATCCTAAAAAAACAGATTTTACTAAAAAATTAACTATTCCTATTGTTATTTCAGCAGCAGCTGTTGATGCAATTAATCCATGTGCTTTTGCAGTTTTAATTATACTTATGACAGCAGCTTTATCTATTGCAAATAAAAAAAAAGCATTAAAATTTGGAATTTCATTTACTATTTCAATTTATATTTCATATTTTTTGATGGGATTAGGTCTATTTTCAGCACTACAAGCAACAGGCTTAAGTCATTCATTTTACATATTTGTAACTGCTCTTGCAGTTATTGTAGGACTACTAAATATTAAAGATTACTTTTGGTATGGCAAAGGATTTTTAATGGAAATTCCTCTAAGTTGGAGACCTACAATGAAAAAAATACTTAATAATGTGACTTCGCCTTTTGGTGCATTTATTGCAGGCTTTGCAGTATCTTTATTTGAATTGCCTTGTACAGGAGGACCTTATATCGTAATTTTAGGTTTATTAGCAAGAGAAGTTACAAAAGAAGTTGGCATTATGTATTTATTATTGTATAATCTTGTGTTTGTTTCACCTTTGATAATATTGTCTATTATTATCTACAAAGGATTAGCAACAACTAATAAATTAGAGGATATAAGACAAAATCAGATTAGATTACTACATTTAATTGCAGGAATTTTAATGCTTGGAATTGCAATAGCAATGATTGTATCTATTGTAAAAGGTTGGGTTTAATATTTATTTTTATTTATTTATAATTAAAAAAAGTAAGATTTTTTAAAAAATCCATTTTAAATTATTTTGTTTGGAGAAATAAAAAGTTTTAAATATATGACATTCTAAAAAATACCTTATGAAACAAAAAATAATTTTAACGATATCTCTTTTATTAATAATTACATTATTAATTTCAGGATGTGATAATCTTAGACAACGATCTATTACTGTTGATGGTGAATCAGCTAATACTCCTGATGCGGAATCATCTAATACACTTGATGATGACCATGATGAGGCAGCTAAAATCCCAACTCAAAAATGCGCTGATACTGAAAATGAACGTTATAGATTGTTTATGGCAAGTTATAATGAAGTACTTTATTTTATGAAACAGGGAGGAGACCCAACAGCTCGTTCAAAAGCTGCTTATGAAAAGTATGAATTTTTCAAACAATGTATGGCAGATAATAACGATCCAATGGCACAATAACTTTTTATTTTTTATTTTTATAAATAAAAAGATTTAAATATATAATATTCTAAATTAAATATTATGAAACAAAAAAATATTTTAACAATATCCTTTTTTCTGATAATTGTATTATTCCTTTCAGGTTGTGATACAGGTGTTAATAAAAGAGGAATAAATTTTAATAAAGACATAATTACATGTGCAAATGAAAACGGACAAGTTTATGATATGTCTTCTAATGGAGCAGTCCTTTGTTGCTATGGTACAATATTTCAAAAATGCGCAGGCGTATGTCCACCAAATGTTCTTGGAACTTGTGTAAAAGAAAAATTGCCAGAACTTAAAATATCAGATGGATGTCCTGATGCGAGAAATGCATATCTTGTATACGTTCGGGCCTATAATGGATTAACATCTTTAACGGCTGCTGGAAAAGGAGAGACTCCGGAAAGCATAAAAGCCTATGAAGTTTATAAATTCTTTAGAGCATGTTATGACGCAATCCCTGTTTCAGAATTTAGGCGTTGTTCTAATGAAAAGGATATTCCTGCTAAATTAAAGGAGAATTATGAAAAATTAAATTCTATAGTAACTCAAGGAAATGCTCATTCAAAAAGCGCACAAGAAGCATATGAAGATTATATGTTCTATAAAAGTTGCTCTGAAGAAGATTAAATTATATCTTTTTTTATTTTTTTTATCATAAATATATTTTTCTAAATAATTTATTTTTTTCCTAAATTCCAAAGTAGTTTAAAATAATTTAAGAAGCTTATGGCAGTCTCTTTATTCTCTATCAAAGTTACAACGGGTTTATCACCAAATTTTATTATTGCTGATTTATTACCATACACTACGATACTTACTGGACTTATGAATTCTTTTGGAATATATCTCAATCTAATAAAAGATAGCTTTTCAAGTTCTTTTCCTCTCTTTTTAGAATTCTCATTGTATGTAAAAAATAATTTAATTTTAGTCTTAATTAATCCTCTATCAATGTGTGGGAGGAAAAACTTTAGTGCTTGGCTCATTTTTTCTGAGCCTCCTATTATATGAACATCTTTTTTTACTTTAATAAAGTCTTCAAGCATAGTTTTAATGCCATCTCTTCCTTCATAAACAGTAACTTCTTGTTTTTCTTTAGCAAGTTTATTCTTTAATTTTAATGCTGGTAATATGCTCTGAATCTCAAATTCTCTTTCTTTAACAATATCAAGAAGCTTCTCTGGATCTGCTGCTTGAAAATATCTTTTTTTGCCTTTTGTGACTGTACTTACTAAGCCTTTACTCGTCAATCTCTCTAATGTCTCATAAGTTGTGCTTTTATGTAATTTTGACTTTGTAATTATTTTAGTCGCTGTAGTTGAACCTAACTCTACTAAAGCAAGATATATTTTTGCTTCTGCATCTGTTAATCCTATGTTTTTTAGTATATTCTCAGACATAATTATGTTAATTATGTTTTTACATATAAATCTTTCCTATAGTCGTTTGAAATCGGAGGACTCAATGTTATAAATAAGCACAATTTACATTAGCAAGTAAAATGATATCAACATTGGACATAATAGTAATTGGAATTTATTTAATTATCATATTATTTATTAGTATAAAATCTAGTTTAGGTCAGCGCTTAGAAGATTATTTGGTTAATAGAAGAAAAACGAGTTTATTTGTACTTACTACTTCTAATGTATCAACTTTACTCGGAGCAGGTACAATAATTGCTCCAGCGTCTGCAGCTTATGTTACAGGAATTTCTTTTGGAATAACCATGTTTTTTCCTGTCATATTTGCAACAATTCTTTTAGCAATTGCTGCTCCAAAAATTAAACGTTTTGGAGATAATTATAATGCATTTACGTTGGGAGATTTTTTAGCATATAGATATGGGAAACGAACCAGAATGATTGCATCAATATTTATTGTATTATTATTATTTGTATTAACAGCAGTACAATTCGCATCGATTTCAATATTATTAAAAGTTTTATTTGATATCAATTATATTTATGCGATTATTGGGACAACTATTATTACCATATTATATACAAGCATTGGAGGAATTAAAAGCGATATATTAACTGACTTTTGGCAATTTTGGGTTATGTTAATCTCATTTATTATTTTAATGCCTATTGTCTGGATTAAAGGTGGAGGCTTAATTACATTATCTGCATTATCATCAAGTTATTT
>CAYZMD010000059.1:0-8745 GCA_964479425.1 uncultured Methanosarcinales archaeon
ATAACAAAAGACAAAGGATACAAAAGAAGCAGTATAAATTATCAAAGATATAGATAACAAAAAAAAAGAAATTAATAACTGGATTTTTAATATTAAACATACTATCCTTGGACAATTCGGGAAATTATCTCCATTATTCAAAGAAGAAAAATCCGCAAAAGATGAAAAGCAAAAAGAAGTAGAAAATTATTATCTTGATTTACAAACTGAATATTTATCATTAAACGTTGATTTACTAGAAAAAGCAATTCAACTTAAAAAAACTAATGTAGCAAAAAAACTCAAAGAAATAAATGCACAATTAGAAAAAAGAATCATCGGAAAAAAAGAAGAAAATAACATTCTAGACAAAATTTCTGCACTCATTAAAAGATTTAGATCATTTCTAGACCAAATACAAGAAACAATTGAAATGGAATTAAGGACTTTAAATAATAGATTCCTATTTAACGACAATGAGATAAAAAACAAAAATATAAGCGAAGAAAAAATTGAGATTTTGAAAGCAGGAATTCCAGAGCTTAGAAATGAATATAAAATATTGGAAGACATACTAAGAGCTGAAGATACAATTTTCAGAAAACCATTTATTGAACTTTTAACTAAAGAAAATTCTTGGATTACCCGTCAGAGAAAATACTTAGATGAGAAATTCGAAAAATTAACTCCTGGAACAATATGGAAAAAAATAACAAACACATTATTATTAAGAAAAATAACAGAGGATGACATTAGAGACGATATTCGTCATATGACAGAATCAAAAGAAGCATTAGAATATATAAAGATATTAATTGGAAGATTTGACTATTATTTAACTAAAAAAGCAAAAGAATATATAATAAAAATAATGGGAAAAAGTATTATCGTAGGCGATAAGAAGAAAAAAGAATTAGAAATGACATTATTTGCATCAGAGTTTGATGCATTAACTAAACTTCCTGATAATAGAAAATACAAAAAAGACATAAAGAAGATAATATCAGAGTTCAAAAGATATGAAAAAACGTTTTCTTTAGCAATTTTTGACATTGATAAATTCAAAACTTTTAATGACGATTATGGGCATGCAACAGGAGATGTTGTTTTGGCTACAGTTGCAAAAATTGCTTCTGAACATACAAGAGAATCAGATACATTATACAGATATGGAGGAGAAGAATTTACTGCTATTTTTCCTAACACAGATAAAAAAGGAGCAATGAAAGCTTGTGAAGCAATAAGAAAAGCAATAGAAAAAAAATCAACTCCAGTAATGGACATAATAAATGAAACTCAAGAAAAATCAAAAAAGAAGAGAGACGAAATCACAGTAAGTATAGGAGTTAGCGATACAGAAGATTTATCTTTACAGTCAATAGACAACAATGACGAAGCGGGAATAGCAATGTTTGAATTAGCCGACAAAGCCCTTTATCGGGCAAAAGAAACTGGAAGAAATAAAGTCATAGGTTACAGAAAAGCATCATAATTACTTTAAAGTAATAAAACGAGTTAGTTTTATAAAGTTCTATCATTATAAAGAAAATATGGGGGTTAATAGGAGTTATCATGCCTATTTAGTTGGCAAGTCAAAAGACTCTTTCACAGGCGAAAGAAAATCATATGATTTCAAACTAATAGTTACATCGATAGAATCAGGATTAACGATAGAAAAGACTTTTATACATAAAGCTATGGACGAGGATTTACATTATTCATGTCCACATTATAGAAATTTAGATACAATTTTAAGAGATGGAAAAATAGAAAAAGAAATTGTAGAATTACTCTCATTATTTCCAATAGAATATCATAAATTTTCACAAAAAGATAAATCCAGAATTGCATTGAATTTTTTCTATAATTTAGCTAAATATGATAATGTTACTAAGATTGGAAAAACAAATGTAAATCAACAAACTTTAACTAAATTAGTTGAGTATGGAAAAGAACATGGTAACATTATAGGTATAATCCCTCACGACATGAATGTTGTTGGTATTAAAGGAATATTAGAAGAGAGGTATAACCGAAGATGATTGACAATTTAATAGGGACGGATATAGAAAAAAAATCAGATATTGCAAGCAAAATTTTAGGACACAAAATATTTGAGGAAATAATAGGATATAGAATAGATCAACTAGTTGAAGAATATAGCGGGATTTATACTCAAATTGAAAAATATAATGAGTTAAGAAAAAAACAAGGTAAAGATTTTGAAATTTTCAAAGATATCCAAAAAAGCAGAATGCAAACATTAGATGACGAAGCAGAATTTTATAGAAAAAGAATTGATGATGGACAACCAGTAAATAATTTTACTCTCGAAGAATCAGAAACATATCTAGATTCACTAGTTCTAGTAAGAAAAAAAGTTTTAAAAAAAATGAAAGAAGAAAAATATTTTAGATAGCTGGTACAGCTGCCTCAAATCTTTTCAAATTATTTGTTGTTTTAGCAGAATATGATACTGCAGTTAATATTGTCTTAATATACGTTTGTAACTTAACCAAATAATTATACTGCACCTTAACTTCTGGAATAGACATATCAACGCCATATTCAGTATATAATTTTGGTAAATATTCTTTTATTATTTTATATACTTTTTCAGATTCTTTTCGTAATTTTTCAATGTACTTTTCTTCTGTCGGAGTTCCTTTATACAGGACTACATTAGCACAATTCTTTCTCATTTCATCTAATCTTCTTTTCACTATTGTAAGAATCCTTTTCCTATTCCTTTGAATCTTTTTTTCTGGACTAAAATAAGTAAAAACCACAAATATCACCTTTTATATTATTAAACTATAATAAATAACCTACTATATAATTATTTCGATTCAAAACTTTAATTTACACTTATTCTTATATCATAACATAATTAACAATATTTAAATATAATATTACTAAAAAAATACAATATGCCTGATAATTATGAATTAAAACCAAACAAGACAGCATTTGTAAATTATAGATTTGCCGTTAGATTTCTTTTTTCATCAACTTTATTTTTAATACTATTTTTGATGAACATTTTCTAAAGGCAATAATGCCTTTAATTAGTGGTTACAAAGGAGTTACTTTTTTAAGTTATATTGTCCTTTTAGCCTCTTTATGAAGAGATTAAAGAAATTACTTACATTCACTGTATTGATGGCTTTAGGATACACCCTATCATGTCAATCTGTTGACAGGACTAAAAGAAATTATGAAAGACATCATAATACTAGAAATACTTCTATGCAAAGGGATAATAACACTAACTTTTACGCTACTGAAAAAACAGAAAAAAAAGTTTTAGATGATAAATTTACTACAATAGAATATGATTGCCCAGATGAATTCTTCTCAAAAGATAAATTTAACGAGCTTGAAAAAAGATATAATGCTCAAGAAGTTCATTTACATAAAGATTATGCTGGGAATTTACTTGCTTGGCATATTTATGAAAATTCAAAAGATGATTTCATTAAAGATAGAAAAGCATATTTAATTAGAAATTTTGATGAGAATGGATTAAAGGCTTATTTTGGTATATACGAAGATCATGAATTTGTAATTATTGAAATTGACAAAAAGACCTCTGTCCTAAATCTAGATGTTTTAGATTTTTACGCTGCAAAAGGTGATATGGGAAGAACTCAGTTTAGAGAGACATACCCTATTCATATTTTCAAATTAAAAAAAGGAGAACCAAATAAAGATTTTTATATGAAAAATGGGAAAAAGAATTATATAACTCGTTGTGAGCCAAATGATGAAGATAATGTCTATATAGATGACATGGTTTTTATTAATTTAAAACCAGATGATTCTCTTTAGAAAAATATTAATCCATTCTCTTACACTATTCTTTGAATATAAAATGCTTTGACCATTAAAGGAGAATTTCTACTTTTAAAATCATATGTTTTAATAATTTTAAATTTCTTACCTAATAATTTAAAAATATCATCTTTAGAAAAAAAAGTAGTATAATGACCTTTTTTGTTTATTATCCAATTTCTTTTATTTGGATGTTTTGGCAATCTTTTATTTTCAACAGAGTTACTAATCCCATGTAAATAATAATAGCCTCCTACTTTGAGGTTTTTTAAAATTGTTTTTTTATAATCGGACCAGAGACTTCTTCTAATATGATGCAAACAACCACAATCAATAATTATATCAAATTGTTTTTTTGAATCAAAATTTAAAACACTTCCCACATTAAAACTTGAATTAATACCCAATTCTTTTGCAGTTTGTTTACATATTTTAATTGCAGATTTTGAAAAATCAACACCTGTAGATTCAAACTTATTTTTCTGAAAAAAAATAGTGTTTTTCCCATTACCACAACCCAAGTCTAAAAGTTCCCCCTTATTTTTTTTTGATTTAAAAAAAGAACAAAAATCTTTTATCGAATCATCAATATCACTTGTCTTGTATGGTTGATGAGTCTCTTTATTCCAAGATTTTTCCATATATTTTTGTTCAAAATTATTTATCTTATGCATACATACAACAATAATCCTTCTTTATATAAATTTTATTCCTTTCACTTAACACTTCATTATCCCATATTACATAGATAAATTTATAAAACTAATAACCAAATCAAATTCACATCATAAAAATACTAGATTTTTAGGATGTCAAAAAACCCGGAGGTTTTTTTACATGGTAAAAACAAATCACAAAATCTTAGTTACAAGCGCACTCCCTTACGTTAACAACGTACCTCATTTAGGTACTATGGTATGCATATTATCAGCAGACGTATATTCTAGATTTATTAAAATGCGAAGAAGGCAATGTCTTTTTGTATGTGGTACAGATGAGCATGGAACAGCTACAGAAACAAAAGCATTAGAAGAAGGTGTAAAACCAAAAGAGATTTGTGATAAATATTTTGAATTGCAAAAAGAAGTTTATGAGTGGTTTGAATGTGATTTTGATTGTTTTGGAAGAACAAGCGATAAAGCCAACCATGAAATTACTATTGATATTTACAATAAATTAAATGATAATAAATTAATTATTGAACAAGAATCTGAACAATATTTTTGCGAACATGATAAGAAATTTTTAGCAGACAGATTTGTCCACGGGACTTGTCCACATTGCGGCTATAAAGAAGCTAGAGGAGATCAGTGTGAAAGTTGCGGTAAATTACTAAACCCTACAGAATTAAAAGAACCTCATTGTAAAATATGTAAAAAAACTCCAATCATTAGAAAGACTAAACATCTATTCATTGACTTACCTAAGCTTGAACTAGAACTTAAAGCGTGGGTAAAAACAACTAGCGAACACTGGAGTAATAATGCAAAGACAATGACAAATGCGTGGTTAAAAGAGGGGTTAAAGCCTCGAGCAATTACACGAGATATAAAATGGGGAGTTAAAGTTCCAAGAAAGGGCTACGAAGACAAAGTATTCTATTGTTGGTTTGATGCGCCAATTGGTTATGTTTCAATAACAAGCAACTGTAAAGAAGACTGGAAAGAATGGTGGCATAATCCTAAAGATACAAAATTAGTTCAATTCATGGGTAAAGATAATATTCCATTTCATACAATAATGTTTCCCGCATTTTTAATGGGAACAAAAGACAATTATACTTTATTAAATAACATTAGCAGCAACGAGTATTTGAATTATGAAGCTGGACAATTTAGTAAATCTAGAGGGATAGGAATCTTTGGCGATGACGCTATGAATTCAGGCATCCCTGCAGATGTTTTTAGATATTATATCATGATTAACCGTCCTGAAAAAACAGATACAGAATTTACATGGAAGGATTTTCAAGAAAAAATTAATAATGAGCTTGTTGCAAATATTGGTAATTTAATGAACAGAACAATTGCTTTTTTAAACAGATTTTATGATAGAGAAATTCCTGAAGCAAAACTTGAAAATAACGATAATAAATTCATTGAAAAAATAAAATTGCAAGAGGATAAAATAACTAATTTGCTTGAAGAAATAAAAATAAAAGATGCGCTAAGAGAAATCATGATATTAAGCAAATATGCTAACGGATATTTCCAAGAGAATGAACCATGGAAAATGTTCAAAGAAAATAAAGAGAGAGCAGATACAGCAATGCACGTTCTTGCAAATGTTTGTAAAGATTTAGCAATCTTAATTGAACCTTACATGCCACAAACTGCTAAAAGAATAAGACTACAATTAGGTATTACTTCAAAATTGACATGGTTAAATTTAATGGATAATCAAATTAGAAAAGGGCACAAAGTCAATTCTGCAAGAATTTTATTTGCTAAATTAGAAGACGAACAGGTTGAAGAATACAGACTAAAATATGCAGGCAAACAAGAGAAGAAAGCCATGAACGTTAATTTGAAAGTTGGCGAGATTAAATCCGTTGAGGATCATCCTGATGCTGACAAATTATATGTTATTAAAGTTGACATAGGAAAAGAAGAAAAACAAGTCTGTGCTGGAATAAAAAAATATTACACGCCAGAAGATTTAGTTGGAAAAAAGATAATTCTTGTTACAAATCTTAAACCTGCAAAATTACGTGGTGTTGAAAGCCAAGGAATGTTACTTGCAGCAGAAGATAAAGAAAACGTTGAAGTTTTAGAAGCCAGAAACAGTAAAATTGGCGATAGCGTTTACATTAAAGGTTTTGACATTAATCATAAAGAAATAACAATTGAAGAATTTGCTGAAAACAAAATAGAAATAAAAAATAAAGAAGTTATGTTTAACAGCGAAAGGCTAAAAACAGATATAGAAGAACTTAAAACAAAGAAAGTAGTAAAAGGCAAAGTAAGGTAAAGCTTTTTATTATTTCTTCCCTATATATATAATAAATATTATAGAAACATTTATATATTCGAAATTAAAAATTCTATACTGGGATGGATCAAAAGAGGGGAAAAGGTGTTAAAGTACTAACTTGGTATTGTATATTCTTAGCTCTAGCTTATTTAATGTTTGCAGTAACTAATCAAACTACTATGTTCTTTGGAACAGTATTAGAAGGTGGCTGGGCAATTTTAGCAAATGTAATATTTCTAACAGTGATAATAGGTATCATTCATGGCCTAATGGTTAAGACTCCTCATATATATGAATTAGCTTTAATCTGGTTCGGATTTGAGATAGCAAATACAGTTGTAAGCATGTATATTCAAACTGATATTTTTAATATTATTCACGACGTAATTCTTGCAGCATTCGCATTCATAATATTAATAGATGCATTAATTATTTGGTATTTAGTTGAAATAAAACTTCACTTCAAAAAAGGCAAGTATGATCCAAAATATGACAAATTCTTTATCAATGCATTGACGACATTATTAATTTTCGCAGTTGCGGCAACTTTTATATTCGCAACAGTACAATATCAAAATATTACTCAAGAAACAGATAAAGCAATTTCTCAGCTTAGATTAAAAACATATTCACAAGCAAAACAAATATGCAAAAGTAAAGAAAGTATAGAAAAGGATATCTGCTATATTACATTAGTTTCAATATACGAACAGGCAAACATTCTTGATTGTGAGAATGTAGATTCAACGTTTTACAAATTTACATGTTTAAGGGCAGTTAAATGATGAAAAAGGGACAAGTAACTATATTTATTATTATAGGAATCATTTTACTACTTTCTACTTCAGTAATAGTTTATGTAAAAACAAATGTTTCAGAGAGAAGATTAGAATTAGCTGAGCCAATAATTACAGAAGTTCCAAATTTTGCAGAACCTGTATCAAAATTTATTGAACAATGTATAGACGAGGTTGTAAGAACTGGTTTTTATGATTTAGGAAATAAAGGCGGCTATATTTATACAGACTCACTAAAAATAATTCCACAAAACCCAACAAAAAGCAATGCATTAGAATTCATTCCAGGAACAGACATAAAACCTGCTTACTGGCACTATCTAAAAAGTTCAAATGAATGCACGACTTGTTCCTTTGATTCTTTAAGACCTCCATTATATAGAGGAGAAAATACTGAGTTTGTTAAAGAAGATTTGTCTATAGAAAGCCAAATGGACAGATACGTTAATGATAACATAAACAGTTGTTTGAAAAATTTCAATGCTTTTTCTAAATTAGGATTTCAAATTACAAACACAGATGAGATTGATGCATTCACTCGAATAACAGATAATGATGTTAGAGTTTTATTAACTATGCCTGTAGAAATAAAAAAAGGCGAAAACAAAGCAGAACTAGAAAAATATTATATTAAAATTCCTTTTAATTTCAAAAGAATATATGATTTAGCAACAAACCTAACTAACATGGAAACAGATTTAGGGTTCATGGAAGGATTAACTTTAGAATTAATGAGTAGTTTTGCAGGAATTGATAATTTAAAATTACCACCAATGTCAGCTTCAGATTTTGAATCTCACGGAACATATTGGCAATCTAAAAATGTACAAGAGAATATTCAAAGCATGCTACAAACTTACATACCATATGTAAAAGTACAAAATTCATTAAACTTTGATAGAGTAATTGTTCCTGAGGGAGAATATAGTAATAGTGTTCAAAGCACATTTGACATGATGATCTTGCCAATAACAGGTTATTCAACTATGGCTATAAATTTTGATTATTTTGCAAACTGGCCAATCTACTTTAATGTAAATTCAAAAGGCGGACTAATTGGTCCAGAAAGTATTTACGAACCATTATTTAATTTTGGCATACAAAGATACAACACAGTTTATGATATAAGTTATCCAGTCATGATTAGTATTACTGACCCTTC
>CAYZMD010000060.1:0-8468 GCA_964479425.1 uncultured Methanosarcinales archaeon
TATTATATCACATTTTTCTTTAAATTTATATCCTTTAAAAAATAATGGTAAAGAAATTAAAAATAAAGATGCTAAAAAGAAATATGGTACAATTTGGAATATATTCATGTATTTTTCTAATAAATTAGGATCTTTAAGACCAAGATAAGTAGCTGTATATGAAACTTTTATTGTAACTGAAATCAAAATTAGATTAAATATAAAAAGCATTCTTTCAACTCTATTATAATCTATTTTATTTTTTTGTTTCAATTTTTACTTCAACTCCTTTTCTTTCAAAATATTCAATTGAATTATTAACATTATAATTTAATGTAACAGTTTCACCAACTAAATCATCAATTGCCTTGCATGGAACAACTACGGATGTCCCTTTGATTGGACCAAATGAATTATAAGTATTATTACAAATTAGTTCCCCTTCATAGAATGCTTCTACTTGAGCAAAACAATTGGGTATACAAGTCATACATAAAGGTGGGGGTCTTGTGTAATGAACACCTATAACACTTCCATCTTTGCATGAAATTTCAAATCCTACTTCCTTAAATAAGTTCCAGCTTAGCATCAATAAAATAAAAAAAATAGAAATACCAATAATCTCCTTAATAAAAGTTTTATTTTTCTTAGATAATATAGTCTTTTTTATTTTAACCATTTATTATCTTTCCCCATTCTTTAATTATCATCGGTATTGTAAGTAATATAAAACCCATCAAGGAAACCATATACAACCACATATCTCGTATTTGTTTCTTTACTTGTTCATATGTGGTAAAACTAAAATCACTTATAGATGAAAAACATTTTGTAGTATTATTAGTGGTAGCATATGTAGTAAATCCTATTCTAGAAACATCTTTAGGTATAATAAAACTATATTTATCATCTCCTTGAATATCAATAGTACTTCCATTAAAAAAATAAATAGTTAAATTCCCTGCAAATGAATCATACTCTAACCCTACTAAATTACAATTAACTTGAGAATCAACAAATAGATATTCTCTTGGTCCACTACATTCTAATTCTGCTCCAAAAATTTTGTCACTTCCACATGAATTAACAAGTAGCCCTAAATGGGTATTTTCTGAGAGACTAGAACCTAGAATAAAATATGCACCTATTATAAAAATTGATAGACTTATTATGATTATGTATATTAATTTATAATTTATTTTATCAATTGGGTTTTTATAAAAATGCCATATATATACAAAAAACCACACAAAAATTAATATAACAAAAAGCCCATATTCTTTACTTAAAAAGGAGCTAAAACCTTTGTTAAAATATACTAATATTAGAGCTATTATAATTGGAAAACCCAATAAATTCCAAAATTTGTGGTTAGATAGAATTTTTTTTGAATATACTAAAGAAAGTAGATATATCACAAATATAGTTATAAGAGTTAATGCAGTTATTGTGTATTTAGATAATAGCATTTTTGTAAAATTATAAACAATTGAAGATGATATTGTAAATAAAACACTGATTATTAACATATGAATTATAAATGTGTAACTTTCTTCTATTGTTTTATTCTTTTTGTTATCCATTATTAAATTAAGAATTATAGTCTATATAAATATTCTGATTAATATCTTTAAACATATAATAAACATATTTAAATAAAATGATTATTATATTAAGAAGATGTCTTACAAAATATATGCTACACCTGAATTTGATAAGCTATTTGAAAAACTTCCAAAGGATGATCAAGCAGAGATAGATAAGTTAACAAAAGAAGAACTTCCTAATAATCCATATCAAGGTAGGGCTCTTGGATTTAAGTTTTTAAGAGAAAAAAGAATAAAAGGGAAAAGAGTATATTTTTTAATTTATGAAAATTATGTTTTGGTTCTTATGGTTGCAATTGGTGATAAAAAGACTCAAGATGAAGATATAAATCAAATAAAAAAGAATCGTGAAGAATATTTAAAATTAATTAAAAATATATTTAAGAAAACTTAAGCAATTCTTCTAATGTGTCCTTGTGAAGCTTGTTTTAAAGAACGATTTATTGATTTAACAATAGAACTATCTAAACTTGATAGTGTCTCAACTATCTTTTTATCTTGTTTTAGCTCTTTATATTCTTTTTGTGAAATACAAATTTGTTTTTCCATAATATAATATATCATATATAAGTTATATAAAACTTTCGTTTTATATATTTAAAAGCTATTTTACTCCCAAGCTTCTCCTAACTTTCTCCCAACCAATAATTGGATATAAGCTTAAAGGTGGAAAGTTTTATATGTCATAGTGCTATTTTATTATTATCTAATTATAGGTGGAAAAATGAATACTTGTGAAATATGTAAAGAAAAAATAGGATTGCTTAGCAAAAAACATGAAATGGATAATGATGATGGTAAGCTAATAATTTATTGTAATAAATGCTATTCTAAATGGAAAATCCAAACAGATAAAGAAAATGCCGAGAAAAAAGCAAAGGAATTAAAAAAAATTCTATCTGTAAATAATAAATGGGAATATTTAACTAAAAAAGTAGAAACGATGTTTGGATCTAATATAAAAACAAGAGATAGTGAATTACAAAAATTAGGTAAAGAAGGTTGGGAGTTAGTTAATGTAGCATTAGTTAATCAGTCTAATTTTATTACAGGACAAATTGTTACAGCCTTGATGACATTTAAGAGAAGATTACCTTAATTAATTTTTAATAATATTTTATATTTTCAATAAATATTAATTAATGCTTTAATGTTTTAATCGAAAAATACAAACAATTATATACATGCTCCGAGTTACATTAATATAACAAGAACAAGCTTTGCTCGACGATAAACTTTACGTTTCGCACTGGGCCGTGGCGTTTTTCTTTATGTCTAACGCCCTTCTAGAGCAGCTGTAAACTTACAGTTAAACTCCTAGGGTAGGGGCTTTGAACAACAAGTTCAGTTTGCATTTTGTGGTTTATATGCTATATAAAATTTAGAAAATAAATTATTATTTTTATAAATTAAGATATTAGCTTTTGAGAATTAAATACTGTGAATTTTATTTTTTATAATCTAACAAGCATTTTTTAAGAAATGGATGTCTTGTTTTTTCAAGGGTAACTTCATAATCTGTATTTTGATAAATAATTTCTTGTGGCTTTTTAGGATCATAATTTCTATCTTTAAACCATTTAATTGATTCTTATAATTTAGATTCTATTGCCATAATCTTAGTAGAAATTATTGCTTTTATAACTTTTTCCTCAATCAAATGGATAATACCATAGGTCAGTATACATATTCCCACAATAAAGTGATAGGTTTATCTTTTTAGTCACTTTTTAAATCTCTGCGCATTGTGAAACCTTGGTTACACATAATCTGCGCATTTCGACATTCTATTTTTATTAAATTAGCGCATTTGGTAGTTATTAGACGATAAAAGATACTATATTTTAATGCGCGTTTTGCACTTACTTTACTCTTCTTTTTGCGCATTTTGCAAAGTTTTATTGGTTAGTACAATTTTTGTACGTATTCATACAAAAATAGTAACATTTATATACTACTTTATACATAATTAATATATGCTACATAACAGCGATGAAATCAATGCAGATGAATTATATGAATTTATTAGTTCCATTTCTAAATATATTGAAGAAGAGATAAATATGTATGCTCTAGGAGGTACTGCCTTAACAATTTTAAAAATTAAAAAATCAACACTCGATATTGACATTAACATACAGACGTCTAAAGAGTATAAATATATATGTAAAATATTTGAGGAGTTAGGATTTGAAAGAAATGGAATAAGATGGACAACACAAGAAGGATTAGCGTTTGATATGTTTCATAGTTCTAATATCATGGGTACAGAACTACTCGAAGACTGCAAAACTAAATCTAAATTCATCAAAGAATTTGGAAATATAAAACTCTACACCTTGCCCTTAGAAGATATAATTATCAGCAAATTGGCAAGAGGTGATCCTAGAGATTTTGATGACATAAAACTTCTCTTAAATACACAAAAAATAAATTTAAAGGACTTAACTGAAAGGTATAAGGAAACAATGGAATTTTCAATAGTTGCAAATTACAAGCAAAAATTACTGGATTTACTAGAGATAAAATTTAAAGAATGGAATTTAGATATAGACAATATGTTAATAGGTGAAATTAAAAAATGGGATTGATTGAAAAACAGTTACTTGAATCAGGATATAGGATGCTTGGAGATAATCGGAAAATTGAGAAATTAATAATAGATATAATTAAAGACAAGAATATAAGATACTTAAAAGCCATCCCATATCTGATATATAAACATAAAATTGATATTTTGCATATTGCCATAAAAAAGAAAGAAAATAGAGAATTATTTCATGCTATTTTGGCAATAACTGCTAAAATATTTTATGAGTTTAATATTAGAGGTATTCTCCCCCCCTATTATGAGAAGAATATTGAATCTAAATTTAAGATTGAAAAAAAATTAATAAAACAATTCCAGTTAGATTATAATGAATTCATGCGAGAATTTGAATTACAAAAAGAGAAGAAATCTGAATTAATGATAGATAAACAAAAAATATATGCCGAAAGAGATTTGCAAATGTTTTTATCAAAGCTATTTACAAATAAAGAAAAACAGATAATAAAAAGATTAACTGAAGAAAAGCCAATAAGTAAAACAGATTATGAGTATTATTCAAGAAAAACTAAGAAAAAAATAAATAGCATATTGGGGTTGTACGATTTTGCAAAAACTATATATACAAAAACACCTGAATATGATGAAGATTTGTTTTTTCTAAAAAAAGAGTTAGAAAATTTTATTGGTAAAGATAAAATTTCATTGATGGAATTTTTTTTATGGGATCAAAATAAAATTATCATTAAATACAAGAAGGATTCTCGGTTACATAATACAACAATAAGCATACATCAAATAAAAGATAAAATGATACTAAATCTAATTATGAGATATAAAGAACATGACTTTACATGAATTAAATATTATCGCTATAATCAAATACACCTAAAACTTTTAGGCTTAAAATAACAATAATTACATATATGTTCTGAGTTACATTATTATAACAACTAAATGGCTATACAGCGACGGACGTTACGTTTTGTTCTGGACCGTGGTGTTTTTCTCTAAAATTAAAAAAGTTAAGGGACAAAACATCAGTTTAAAAAAAGAAACAATTCTAGATTTTATTAATGAACTTATTGCTTGCGGATATTTTTTTCGATCTGTAAAAATCCATCCTTTCCATGTATTTCTCTTTTAAGAGTGATAACTATACCATAACCTTTAAATGTTTTCACTCCCTTACTAATTATATCTTAAGAATATTACTCGAAAAATGATGAACTTAGAAAAGGTCGCACAGAAATATTCTCTTGTGGTTGAAGAGATTAGACAAGAAAGAACGTTAATTGGGTTGTCTACTCCTGAGAATATAGAAGTTAAATTATATTTTAATGATGGTAGAAACATTCAGAGTCAAGCTGCTTTTGTCAACCCAGATTATCCTAGTGTTGTGTTTATAAATGCATATACTAATCTTATGACGAATAAAGATGATAATCCTTTTTCACCTGGAACTCTTGAACAGAACAACGTGAGTAATTTATTTGGTTTTTTTGATACTATTTTTGGTATTGGTTATAATTCTAAATTAAATGTAAAAATGATTATGGATAATTATTCAAGTTTTTTTAATTTTTTATCTAAAAATTGTTCTAATACAACAAAATCTAAAAAGAAATTTATTAAATTAATTGGAAAGGAACATCTTAATGATACAATTACTTCTGTAGTAAATAATGACGATAAGTGGAATTTAGTTCTTACAACTTTAAAAGATCTAAAATATTTTTTTACTAATGAATCTGAAGAAATTACACGTAATAAATTATTAGGCGAGCCTAATGAAAGGTCTATCTCATTTATGTGCCACGAAATAGATCATTTAGATTTTTATTCTAAACTTTCAAATATTTTATACTTTTCTGATACTGGAGTAATTCAAGAAGAAGATAAATTTATTGATCCATTATTTTTACAAGAGTATACTTTAGAAGCAAAGGGGCATTTTTATCAGTTTTTTCATGACGAAAAATGTGATCTCTCAAAATTATCTGAAGTTAAAGAAAAAACTAAGCAGGCGGTGAATGTTTATAGTGATTATTTTTTCATGCGACCATATATTGCATGGTTATCAAATATATCTGTTGGTAATACTTCCTATGATCATGATCTTGATTTATCTATTATACTTCGACATGATGAATCAGTTGATCGTTCTGATTTTAGATTTCGTAATCGTTTAATTGAAACATATGGTGAAGCTTTTATGAATAATATAAGATCTAAAATTGCTGAGAAGAGAATTGAGTATAAAGCAAAAGGCGCGAGTATTGTAGAGCAGATTTCTAAAGAATATGAACAAAATAATTAATATTTATCAATAATCCAATTTGCATGTGTTTAGTCTTAAATAATATGGTAATGAAAAGATAATCTTTTATTTCCACACTTCTTCCTTAAAATCCTTTCTTCCACTACCAGATTCATACAATTTATACTGCACAACTCTTTTTTGTGCGTAATCTTGATGGTATTCTTCTGCTAAATAGAATTCTTTAGCTTGCAATATTTGAGTAACAATTGGTTTATCAAATTTTTTAGAATCTTCTAATCTTTTTTTACTCTCTTCAGCTATCTTTTTCTGAGAAGCATTGTGATAAAAAATTGCAGTTTTATATTGACTTCCTTTATCTGCAAATTGTCCCTCTGAATCTGTTGGATCAATTTGTCTCCAGAATGTTTCAACTAATTCTGAATAACTAACAACTTTAGGATCAAATATAACTTGTACTGATTCATAATGTCCAGTTGTTCCTGTTCCTATTTTTTCATATACAGCATCTTCTTTAGATCCTCCAGTATATCCACTAACAGCAATCTTAACACCATTAACATTTTCAAATGCTGCTTCCATACACCAAAAGCATCCACCTGCAAAGGTTGCCTTATCCAGAGATTTATCAACTTTAGTAATTTCAGTTTTCATAGTACCACATCCCACCAATAATATAACTAATAATATAATAATATATTTCATTTAATAATTATTTAAACTTTCTTTTGCAATTATTCGTTCTTTTCTCCAAAGATGTCTGAATATTCTTTCATATGCTCTTATAAATTTATAAATTTGTACGAAATAATATTCTTCTAATTTTTTAAATTCTTGTTTTGGTTTATCAAACCTATCTAATGGAATTAGTTTACTTCTTTTTATGACTTTCATCATTGATATTAATATAGAATGTAGTTTTTTTAACTCTTTTTCTTTAACTCTTATAATATTATTATTTTGTTTAATTACTGCTCTCCATGATACGTGTTCTATTTTTTTATCTAATTTCTCCAATATTTTTTTATCTTCCCCAATTATACTTAAGTCAATTAATTTTGAATTTTCAATTAATTCTCTTAATTGAAGTGCTAGTTTAGCAAAATCGTCTAATAAATCTGATAGTCTATCACCTTCATGAGGAATTTGTTCACCTAAATGTCTAAATATATTCTCATATGCTGCAAATTTTTCTTCTACATCATGTTTTTTTTGAACAAATTGTTTAAGTACATTTATGTTTGTTCGTAGAAATTTTACAGTTAGATTAGCTTCGTATTCCATAATATTTAATTTATTTAATTAATATTTAAACTTTTCCAATGTTTTTATATATAACAAACCAAATAATATAATCATGACAACAATACAAGGATTAGCACGAGAGTGTAAAGCAGGGCTAGATGTTAACGGCGTAACTTTAGAAGGATTATCTTACGATGACGTTGAAAAATATGACGGCAAAGAAGTAATTGTAACTGGCGAAATAAAAGACAAAACAATGCCAAAAGATGGACCAATAGTCTCTGGCTATGAAGGCCAATATATGGATGAGTTTGAAATTAAATTAAAATGATGCCACCTGAATGTTTAGTATGTAAAAAAGAAGAAGATTGTGAATTAGTTTATTTTAAAGAAGAATATAAAGAAAATTCTAACCAACCACATCATCCGCATAACGCAGCATGGTTTTGCAAAGAACATTTGGAAGAAGCAAGAAAAAAGAAAAATTTAACGCTTAAAGAAGCGTTTTGAATTTATTTCTTCGCTGGATTTTTTAAATCATCATTTTTATAATTATTTTGTAATACTTCTTCTGAAGGGAGTTTTGGGATTTCAGGACATAAATATTCTCCAAATCCAGGAAAAGCTTTCTCTGTGCTCTCTCCTCCTAGCGTTTTTGTATAATAACTTTTAGCAAAATCCTTAACCATTCTTTCCGCTAAATATGTTAATTTGTCAATTGGTAATTCTAAATTTTTTGTTGATAAAAACTTTACCATGGAAGGCAAAGGAGAATTTACACGAGCAAAATCTCCTGTTTCAAAGTACT
>CAYZMD010000061.1:0-8398 GCA_964479425.1 uncultured Methanosarcinales archaeon
TAAGTAAAATAAACTACAAAACACTATATTTTCACGGAGCTTTAAATCAGACCCGAGAAATCCAAAAATAGTTATATAAAAGAAAAAACTATATTATAAAACATCTAAAAAAGGTGATATTAATGAAAAAAGTAATAACAATAATTATATTCATGCTTCTGACAAGCGTAGTATTAGCTAATGATATTTATATAAGAGAACAATTAACAAAAGGTCCAAGCGAAGACGTAAAAAGTATTATCTTTTGTGATAACGAGCTTGCAAGAACTGGAAAAAACAATTTAAACTTAGATGGTAAATACAACGATAACGAGTGTACTGTATATAGTTACAATAACTATTATGGTGGAATAAAAGATTTCACTAATGATCAAGAAAAACAAACTGTTAATATTCAAATTAATACAAAAAGTTCAAATTTAATCATACCAAAAATTAATAAAGAAAATACTTTTAAAATATACAGTGGATGGAATTTAATTCCAGTTATGTGGAGTCAAGCATCAAGTGGTTCTTGTCAAGCTGATGAACATTTTTCTTTTTTTTACAATGCACCAAATCAGAAATATTATAGATTCGGCGAGAAATCATCTCAGGAAATTTTCAGACAAAATGAATTTGAAATATTCATGTCTTCTATGTGGACGTATTCTCCAATAGAATGCGAATTGGCTTTTCCCGAACGATATGATGAGAATCAAGGTTCATTTAGCTACAAAACTATACAATTTTCTAAAGGATGGAATATTAAACCAGTTACAAAAGATATGTATGAAACTTCACTTAGGTTTATGGATTCAACATGTGAATTTGAAAAAATAGCATTATGGAATTCAAAGGAACAAAACTGGAAGAAAATCGATCAATATACTGTCTTCAAAGAAGATGATACAGGAATGGCAGTAAAAGTTGAAGATAACTGTGGATTTAATTTAATTGAGTTTTTAGAACTGGATGATTATGATACTCTTTGGGAAGATTCAGACTATCAAAATGGGATCATGGGTGGAGCAATAAAGTATGGAAAAAACAACGAAGAAGTTGGTAAAGTATATCTCCTGATAGGAACTGAACCAGCAATAAAGAAAGTTTTTGAAGATAAAGTTGAACAACCAGCATTAAAAGAAACAATACAAGGACATAAAATTTATAGTTCAAAATTCGAAAGAGAAAAAAGTAGATACTGGAATCATAAAGGGAATATAATTTTTATAATAGGCGATAATGAGGATATAATCAATTATTATTTAACAGCATATCCACCAACAGAAGAAATAAATTATATTGATTTACTACCATCAGCACCAAGCTTTGAGGAGATATAAAATGAAAAAAATAATTATTTTAGGAATTATATTGCTAATACTTGTTGTGGGATGTTCCACCCATGTATCTAATCCAGTGGAAATCAAAGAAATATCACAAAAGAGTGTTGATAAAATACAACAAGAGAGTGTTGAGCAAGAGACATCACAAAAAAGTGTTGAACAAGAAATATCACAACAAATAACTGAGAGAGAAGAAGACGTTAAAGAAGGTATTCCAAACGTACCTAACTTTCCCGACTAAATTTTTCTTACTTTTCTTAAATAATTGTAATCAAGTTTATCCTCAATATATTGAATTACTCTAGTGTCAGATAATACTTCATTAATAAAATCTTTCCATGGAGCTACTTCCCTTATAAGACCTCTACGATTTACTCTAGCATATAATCTTCGAAATAGTTTGTTTTTAGATAATTTCAGATATTGGCTCTGTAATAAATAAATATCATCTTCTGACTTGATTGTAATAAATTTATCTCCATTATGCATTTTATGTTTTCCTAAAAGTGTATCTATCAAAATTCTTTTATCATAAAGTTGTTCTATTTCTTTTTGGGGTATTGCTTTTAGTGGTATGCTATACAATTTCTGAGAAATTACATTTAAATGTTCAAATAAACTAAGTCCACCAAAATTTTGTCTTTTTTTTATAATTTCTTTTAAGCTTATTAATTCATCATTATTTTTTGCTTGAGTAATATACAAAAAATTTAATTCTTCCTGACTACTTACATCTACCTCAAATCCTCTAAAATTTATTTTATGGTTTCCTAAAGCATATTTCATTAATTCTTTTTTATCTTTATTACACCAAAAATTCAATGCTTTTTTATTTGCACGAGGGGTAAAATAAACTCTTTTATCATAATATTCGACTAATAATTTATTCCCAAGAATATCGTTAATCTTTTCAAGCCAATTTAGCTTACCAAATTTATCATGTCTCATATTTATTCTTCCATATAATTTGTAAAGTTCTTCATTAACTCTGATATTATCGACTTTTCGTCTAATATTAGAGGAAGACATAAGATAAAGTTTTTCTTCTTTTATTATTGTATACTCTTTACTCGTTTTAGAATTTACAATGGTTCTATCTCCAATTAAATAACTGAACAATAATAAATCATCTAATATTTCTGGCATTTTTACTTTCAAATTAATTTATCTAAGAAATTCTTTAGGTTGAAAAATAACATTTCCAAATTTACTCTTAAATTTTAAAATAATATCATCAAGCCCCATAAAAAAGAAATAAAGAAAGAATACTTAAAAATCTTCTATATTCGTTCAAGTACAGCTTTAATAATTATCGGCCATGCAATTGTTGCATCACTATGAACTTCTGCAAATTTTCCACCTTCAGGAATTGATGTAAATTTCCCCCAGCTAATACCTTCGCTATAAGTACAACCTCTATTCGCTAAACTGTTTTTTTACAGCATTTATTATGTTTCATAAATAAAGAAATAAAAAAGAGAATATATGAATTTTACTTAGAAGCTAACTTAATGTCCTTTCCTTGAACTGTTTTTCTGCCAGAATGCTTTGCAATTTGATTTGCTTTTGTAGCAATATCTGTTGCAATCTCTTCAATAATATCAGCAAACGCTTCAATTGCTTCTTCAGAAACACGCTTAGCGCCAGCCTTAGTTAAAATTCTACCAACAGGAGCTCTAGGAATAGTTTGTGTTTTTCTTGTTTGTGCCATAAATAGAAATTTGTGCTTTGATGTTTATAAACGTTTTGAATACTCCCCATAAGGGGTAAAACCAGATAGATTTATATATGAGTAATACCCACTACTACTTAGTAATGAAACACAAAATAAGTATATCAGTTGAGAAAGAAACAATAGAAAAAATAAGAGAACTAATTAGGGCAGGAGTATTTAGAAACAAGAGTCACGCCTTTGAGCAATGCGTTAAATTGCTAGAGGTAGAAAGATGAATCCTATCCCTATATCAAAAAAAAACGAACCAGATAAATACAAAATAAGAGACATCCACTTGCCTCCCACAGATATTCAAAAGCTTGAGTCCAAAGGATACGAACTCATGAGAAAATTAGGTGAAGGAAATACTCGAATAGCATATAAAGCAATTTACAGAAGTGGAGCACTAATCAAAGAAAGAGTAATAAAGATTCCAAAAAGAAGAACAGGACAAGAATCATTAACAACTGTAATAAACCTATCAAAAAGAAACGTTAACGAGAATGAAATCATCCGATGTAATGATATTAAACATCAAAATATTATTGAATTACACGACAGTTTAGAATTATCAACTGGAACCGCTACTGTAGAAGATTTTTTTAACGCCGTATCTTTAGAAGATACTGTAGAAAATATTTATTTTAGAGAAAGTAATCAGCTAATGCCAAATAAAAGATTCTTAAATATATCAAATCAAATTATTGACGCTGTTAAATATTTACACAACGGACCACAGGTTCTTCACAGAGATATTAAACCTTCTAACATTCTAATTGGATTAGAAGATAAAGTTAAAATAACTGATTTTCAAAATGCCGAACGTAGATGTAATATTTCAAAAAAATCATTGCCCACAAGAGGTGGCACAGCTTTTTCCCATCCTGAACTACTAAATGCTTTGATTGGAGGCGAAGGTATGGCAAGTAAAAAGACAGACATTTATGGGATTGGTGCAAGCTTGTATCATATGCTCACAGGATTTGCTCCATTTGATTATAAGATAAAAGAAGATAAATCTGGAGTTCCAATAATTGTTGACAATAAAAGAGTATTTGTATCCCTATTTTCCAAAGGCAAAAAAATAGAAAAGATTACTAAAGAAAGTCACGAAAAAGAATTGAAGAAAATTCTAAAACAAATCAACCGAAGATATAGACCCATTCTAAAAAAGGGTCTATCGTTTGATAAAGGATATACTAGTATTTTTCAGTTAAAAAAAGACATCGATAAAATTAAGCTAACTAATTGGGATAAATTTTTGAACCAAGCAAAAAGAAAAGTTGAGATTGCAGCAATGACTGCATTAATAACCATATTCGCAAGCTCTAGCGTTTACTTTTTGTATAACTCTGATATTAATCAAATCGCACCAACTACTTTACACAATATAATATCGCATCAAAACCATAGATTAAAATTTAGAACCTTGGGTGCAGCAGTCCTTGACAATAATATAACGGGAAATTTAAATACACTAAAATTACTTTACAATTATAAAAATATTAAAATTTCTCAAAATAACCAAGATGGAATCGACTCTGCATTAACTTACCGAGGACCAGACAAAATTAATATGAGAGCAATAGTTCCACTCATAAGAAGTATTCTTGTTGAAAAAGATAGACATTTAATTAATTTTGATTCAACGAGGACAAAATATGCTCTAATTCCTCATCAATTCTATACCGACATGATGAATGGTCATAGCAGCAGTGATGACCCAGATAAATTAGAGCAGTGGAAAGAAGTATTCTTTATGATGAGATATATTCAACACTGCTACAAACATGGAGACAGTATCTCCGATTTATATGTTAAAGCATTATTGTCCAACGACGAAATTTCAAACGCAATTGCAAAAACGCAGAATTTTACAATGTTTAATCATATAACAAAAAACAAATATGAATTTGCAGGCGAAGTAAAAAACGCTATAATTAATTTAAAAGGAGATACAGGTTCTAGCTATCTACCTAAAACAGTAAAGGGCTCAGGTCAAATTTTTGGATATGGACCAAGAGTTGATCCAATAAGAAAAAGAATTATTGATAGAGCTATAGCGCTATATTCTAGAACAAATCAAGATGGTACATTAAATTTGCCTAAATAAGTAATCCCATTAATGGGCTTGTTGCCAAATAAAATTGTCGCAAACTGGCTGTTAAATGATATATTATTATTGATTCTTTATTCTTTCCAAGCAAACCATATGCGTCGTTATATAATAACTTTTTTTCTGCTTCATGCACTTGCTCAAGCAAAGAAATATCCTTTTTAAGATAAGACTTCTTTATCATATCAAACATTTTTTTAATATCACACACAAGTTTAACTGTACTCTTAGAAAACTTATAATTTACATTTTCCAAATGTTTAAGCAAGTAGTATATTTCTCGTTGTGCATGTACAATCAAACTTAAAAACGTCCAGTATAATTGAGCATTTTGTTCTGACATCTGATGTTTTGCAATAACCCTCTTACAAAAATTATCATATTGTTTAATGTACACTTCAATATCATTATAATCTTCAAAAGTTTCTTTTTGTTGCATTGTATTCTCAGCAACTTGTAAAATTTCAGAGATATTGTAAAGCATTTTCTGCATCATAATATTAAATTGTTGTTCACTCGGTTCACTGATACTTTCAATAATGCAACTATTTTCTGTCCTCTTAATAATATCAAATCCTAAGAGGTGTTGTTTAATAACTTTTTTTATAATCTTAAAATGTTTTTCTGTAGCAAAATCTAAAAATATACTATCATAACCTAATCTATATACGTTAGTAATTATCGTCCGAATTGATGATTCAGTCAAATTTGTCAATTTGATTTTTGCTTCTTTTCGTGACTTAACTCCATTCGAAGAAATAACAAGAGTATTATTTATTTGATTAATTTCAATTTCTTTGCCTTCTTTTAATTTTTGAGCATCTACCCATTTTTTAGGCAAATAAATAGTAAATCCTCCAAGGCCTTGTTTTATTAATTTTCTTCTCATTCTCTCTTAAAGATGTCAAATACTTATAAATCTTACTGTAATTAATATTATTAATATTAATAATATCAATATAATATTAAACTAATCTTGTATTATTACTAACTGGTGAAAATCATGAAAAAAACAACAGCAGTAATTATAACATCTCTTATGCTATTATTAGGAACATATTTTCCAGCAAAAGCTCAAGAGAATAAAAAATTAAATCTCAAAAATAAAATATTCATCGAGAAACAAGTCAATAGTAATGGAAGCAATCCGCTATGGCTAAGTATTGACGATGGAAAAAAAGATGTCTTAAGATTAACAACTCCAGATTATGGTACAAATGATGTTTTTAATATTGGTATTAAGACGCCAATAGGAAAAGTTAACGGGGAAATTATTGGACAAAGTTTTGATAACGGAAGTGCAATAGGTTACAATGGCAGAATAAATACGTCTAAATTCAATGCAGGTTTTAGTTTAGAAAGACTGATGGACGAAGGAACAAAACAAAGTTATGTTGGAGGTTATTTTAGATTAAATTCAGACAATATTCGACCTACTTTAGGAATCATAAAGAAAAATGGAGAAACAAGAGCTTTTTATTCATTAGATAAATCTTGGGGTAGAAATTTAATTGGAATCGGTTTTAATGGAAGTAATAAAGACTTTTTATCATGGGCTATTGGCAGATATGCAAAGGAAGCTGGCAAAGACAGTGCATATAGATTAAGATGTTTTTCATATGAAGGCAAGCAAAGTTATCAATTATTATTTGCAACAAAATCAACTTTAAGCAAAGGATCTATTGCTGCAATGATTTCTATGGATGATGGAGTACAAGACCCAGGACTTTTCACTAATAAGATGGATTTTTCTTGTTACACATGGGAAAGAACTGTTCCAACAGGACTTGTAGTCGACGTAAAACTTAATGAAGACTCAAAAAGCATTCAAACATTCTATAGACTTGCAGAGACAAATGGATTCTCTCCGTTAATTGGATTAGGCTATAGCGACGATACTAAAACAGGAGTATTGGGATTAACTAAAGGAAGTAGTTATCTGGTACTTACTGCAAAAGATTCAAATGGAGAAAAAACATACAATACAGTATTGGGTGTAAAGTTCTGAAATGTCAGAATACAAAGTAGGAACCATTATCGGCGGTATGCCTCAAAAGTTTATTGTAAAAAATAGAGGCGAGACTCTTACGTACCACGCAAGAGAAATTTGCGACAAATGGAAATATCATAAAGACATTGAAAGAGAGACTGATGGTTGTGTAATTTATGGCGGAGGCTATGTTAAGTATAGTAGCGAAGAAAAGGCAATAATATTACATGGAAAATCTAAGGGATTCGGAGAAGTTCCACAATGTTTCCTTGAAGGTTTTGCTAGCTTACTTCTAAAAGAATACAAAAAAACGTACAAGGACATTGAGAAAATCATAATTGAAGAATATAATCCAAGAGATTAAAAAAGAATTTTCAATATAATTTCACAACAATACTAAAACACACTAATCGGTTTTTCTAAACTGACATATGCTTTAATTGGAACTTCATACCAAAATTTTGCTCCTTCCTTTAAATTTTTAAAACCAAAGCTGCCACCGACTGCTTCACATATTAATCTTGTAAAAAGAAGTCCATCTCCATATCGACCTTTTAAATTTGGCAAATAATGCATACGGATATATGTTTTGTGCCAAGACTCTATTCCACCAATATTATATTTAAACAAATTAGGTGCTATTTTTTCATGTACTCCTGTACCATTATCTTCAACAATTACTTTGAACATTTCATCAAGAGTACTAACATTTATTTTTATTTTACCTTCAAAATCTACATTCTGTTTCTTTATATTTATACTATCAAAAGCATTTGCTAAAAACTCATATGCAGGTTTTGCACATTTCAAATACTTATCTACAGACCTAACGATTCCATCAGGAAGTTTAGCGACCTCAGGAGATATATGAAAAAAAACCTTTTTATCTTTATTTTTTGTATAAACTTCGCCTAAAATTTCTTCTAAGAAATCAAATGCTTTATCAGTCCATCTAAATGATTCAGTAAATGTCTTTTTCATATTATCTTATAACAATCAGAAATATATAAATCTTAACCAAAACTATAACTTTTAAAAATTAATTAAAATAATCTATATCAAGAAAACAATTTAGTGATTAATATACCTTCTTTCTTTACTTCTTTTATCATTGGTTCTTTGCTATCTTTGAAGTCTTTTGGAGTATGTAGAAAAAACTGTATTTTTCTTTCATATTTTTTTGTAAGTTTAGTTATTTGTAGTTCAATCTTATGAGATATATTTTCTTTTATTATCATAAAATCCATATC
>CAYZMD010000062.1:0-8387 GCA_964479425.1 uncultured Methanosarcinales archaeon
TAAGCCTATCCATCTGTGGGTCTTTCAGACCACACAGTATTCCGGCGGAGAATAAAAGATTCCTTTACGTTTTCTAACATATTATTTGAAACAAACACATAATCAATTCTCCAACCTATGTTTCTTTCTCTTAAATTCGCCATATATGGCCACCAAGTAAACTTCTGCTCAAGCTTATTAAAATGCCTAAAGGTATCCACAAAATCCAAATTAATCAATTTATCAAGTTGAGTTCTTTCTTCTGGCGTAAACATAATATTCTTTTTATTATTCTTAGGTCTTGCCAAATCAATTTCATTATGTGCTATATTAAAATCTCCAGCCAAAATTATATTTTTATTTTTTTCTTTATTTAAAATTTCAAATAAATGTTTATACACTTCTAATTTATATGCTAAATTTTCTTTTTTCCTTCCGCCATGAGGTATGTATAAATTATACAAGATAAATTCGGGATAATGTAATATAATTATTCGCCCTTCACTATCAAACCTTTCAATACCTAATTTGTATTCAACTTTTAATGGTTTTATTTTTGTATAAACTAAAACACCACTATACCCTTTCTTGTCGGCAGAATTAAAATATGAATAATAACCTTTTGGATTAATTAAATCGTCTGTTAATTGCTCTTTATTTGCTTTTATTTCTTGCAAACAAACTATATCAGCACAAGCTTCATTTAACCATTCCAAAAACCCTTTTTTAGCAACTGATCTAATCCCATTAACATTCCATGTAATTATCTTCAGAATAGAAACTTAGACAAACACATATTTAATATTATTGTAAAATAAAATTAAGAAATAATAAAATAAAAAATTAGAACTTCATTCCAAGTTCTTCTAATTGTGCTTTCTCTGGCATTGATGGACATTCATCCATAGGACACTGTGCATTCTTATTCTTAGGGAATGCAATTACTTCTCTAATATCACTTAGCCCAAGCATTAAAGCTACAAGTCTATCTAGACCTATTCCCATACCACCATGCACTGGTCCGCCATATTTGTAAGCTTCAAGTAAGAATCCAAATTTCTTTTGTGCTTCTTTTTCATCAAAACCAATGAATTTCATAATTCTTTTTTGAACGCTTGGATTACTTATACGAATACTTCCAGAAGCCATCTCCCAACCATTTAAAGTTAAATCCCATAAGTCACCCAAAACTTCTCCTGGACGTTTTTCAAAGTCATCAACAAATTCTGGCTTTGGCATTGAAAACATGTGATGTTCTGGATCCCATTTTTTCTCATCTTCATTGTATGAAAATAACGGAAAATCTTTAACCCAAGAAAATTTAAAAGTACCTTCTTTAACAAGCTCAAGTTTGTTCCGTAAAGCAATACGAACATGACCTGCTGCTGTTTGAGAAACTTTTTTTGTATCAGCTACAAATAATACAGTTTGTCCATCTTTTAATTTTAGTTCTTTGAATAATTCTTTTTGAACTTCTTCTTCTAAAAATTTAGATACTCCAGCGTCAAGTTTGTTGTCTGCTACTTTTACAAACGCTAGACCTTTTGCGTGATGGTTTTTAGCTACATCAGTTAATTTATCAATTTCTTTACGTGAGAAATCTTTATCTACAACAAGACATACTACATGTTCTGCTGAGTTAAAAACTTTAAATCCGGATTTTTTAACAATTTCTGTAACATCATTTAATTCTAAACCGAATCTAATATCTGGTTTATCGCTACCGTATTTTGCCATAGACTCTGCATAAGAATATACAGGAAAATCGTCTAATTTAATATCCATAGTTTCTTTGAAAACGAATTTTAACATGCCTTCAATATAATTTCTTATATCGTCGCTTGTAACAAAGCTCATCTCTAAATCTACTTGTGTATGTTCAGGTTGTCTATCTGCTCTTAAGTCTTCATCTCTTAAACATCTAGCAAGTTGAAAATATCTATCCATGCCAGCAATCATTAGAATTTGTTTGTATAATTGTGGACTTTGTGGTAAAGCGTAAACTTTCCCTTTATTCATTCTTGAGGGAACAATATAATCTCTTGCACCCTCGGGTGTTGATTTAACTAGTAAAGGTGTTTCAATCTCAATAAAATCATTCTTGTTTAAATGAGTACGAAATGCGTTCATAACTTTACTTTTAAAAACTAAGTAATTACTCCGAACAGGGTTTCTTAAATCTAAATATCTATATTTTAATCTGATTTCATCAGTGCTTTCAATCTTTCCAGAAATATCAAGTGGTAAAGCTTCAGCAGTATTCAAAACTTCTACATTAGAAACTTCAACTTCAATCTCACCAGTAGCAATTTTATTATTAGCCTCTAATCTTTTTCTAACCTTTCCTGTTACTTTTATTACATATTCATTCTTAAAAGTTTTAACATCATTAAGAACAATCTGAGTTACACCATACCTATCACGCAAAGAAACAAAATTTACTCCTCCGTGTGTTCGAATAGAATCTACCCAACCACATAATATAACTTCTTTACCAATATTCTTTTTATCTAATTCACCGCAAGTATGAGTTCTCATGAAAATCACCTTTTAAAAGAGAATAATATATGATTTATAAATATATTGCTAGTGACGGCCTGTAATGGACTTTTTAATAGGAATATAATGAAAAGTAAAGAAAAGATTAAAAGTTCTTTGAACTCTTTCTATGTACTAAAGTTTCCAAATATTTTCAAGTATTTTCAAGTATTGTAATTTTTTATTTGGATCTATTTGAGCAGAAATAATATCGGGAAGCCCCTTACTAGATTTTATTTCCCAGTCAGGCAATTGTTTTTTTAATTTTTCTAAATGTTCTTCATTAATACCTATGCAATATATACCACTCCATCCAAAAAAATACATTTCCTTTGCTTTAATGTCAATATCACACAGTCCTGCCCCAACTAATTTATAATCGGAATCTTTAGGAAATTCTTCTTCTTGATATGTATTAAGAATCTCTATACCAAGTTCAGAAGCAAATTTTCTAAAAATTTTTCTATGGTTATCAAAAGGGTCACATCTTATATATTGCTTATCTTTTGTTTCTACTTGAATAACCTCACAATATGTACTACATAAGGGCATATTCATTATTGGTATTTCATTGATTGTTTCTTTTTTTTCATATTTCATTTTTTTTACCTCTTACTAAATTACAAATCATAAGATTTGTTTAAATCTGTGTGAAGATCTACATCTGACATATTATTAGCATATTCTTCTATCTTTGATATTGCTCCTATGCCATATTTACAAGTTAACTTCAAACTTTCACCGAAGAAAGCAGTTGCAATTCCCAAAGAAACTTTTTGTCCTGTTCTACTTTTGATAAATCCTTCTGTAGACATGATATCAAAAGAAAATATTCTCATGTTATGAGATATTTCAGCTATTGGATCGGTATGACTATATGTTCTAAGATCATAAGCCAAAAATTCTGCTAATTCATATCCTTGCTTTATCAAATATTGCATATATGGTGCTAAATTAGTTTGTGTTTTTTCATTGATTTCTTTTAGTACATCATCATATCCAGCAATTATAAGATCAACAGTCTTTTCAATATCTTTTTCAATATTTTTTTCATCATTCATTTTTTTTACCTCGTTTATTTTTCATTAAATTATTATAATTCTATGATTTTTTTCAGAGACAATCTTTTCTTCTTTCTTATTTGTCTCTAAGAAATAGTAACCAAATCAAGTATTTAATATTTTGTTGTAGAAAACCTACGACAAAAAGAGGGAGTATTTTAAAGAAATATCTAACACACAAAGTCTTAATAATTACAAAAATAATCAATGAAAAACTATACTCTTTTATTTATTATAAAAATCAATATAAGAAAAAAAAATTAATCATACCGAGTCAATAATCCTTTCTTCTTAGCACTTTTTAAGGAACTCGCCAAAAACATTGCAAGAACTACATGAAGTACTAAAGTAATTACAATAGCATATATAATTCCATTCCAATTAACTGCTAAACCATTAAGTCCTGCTCTTAAAGCCTCAAAGACATGCGTTGTAGGTAGCAATCTAGCAATACCTTGCGCCCAACTAGGAAGTGAAGCCAAAGGATAAAATACACAACTAAATGGCTGTAATACCCAAACAAAGCTCCATGCAAATATTTGTACTCTTTGTCCAAATCTAAATATTAAACTGGCAATAAAAATTCCTGTTGCCCATCCAAATAACATAAGTATTGGAACTATTGTAATTAACATTCCCCATGGCAATACAAGTATATTAAAACCATGCATAAAAAATGCCAAAAGACTCATTGCGACAAAACTCATAAGACTTCTAAAAAATCCAAATATAATTGTACTGAGAACTATCTCAATTTCTTTGACGGGCGTCGTAAAGGTATTGTAAATATTTCTACTCCAAAAATCTTCTAAGACAAACAGACTAATATCTTGTCCTCCTCGCCAAACAAACATCCATAAAATAATTCCACCAAGTAAAGCACTAAGCAAATTAAATTCACTAATATTTTTAATATAGGTAGTCATAAAACCCCATAATACAATATCAAGCAAAGGCCAATAAAAAATATCAAACCATCTATCTATCCTATTCATACAGATATACCAATATTTTAACATCAATGCGTTAACTCTGTATAGTCTCATTTTTTCCTCGCTATCTTGATGAAAATATCATCTAGTGTTGGTCTTTTAATGTGCATATTCCTAACAAAATGTCCTCTTTTAAACAAAGAACTCATAAGTCTATACAGTTTGTCTCCGTGAGCATCTATCTCAAAAATTATCCTATTATCATCTTCAATAATTATATTAATATCTTTTTCCAAAAATAACTCTTTCAATTTCTTATTAGATTTAATAAAATCAATTTCTACTTGTTGCTTCTTAATCATCTTTTTCAAATTAGCTACAGTATCTACTTTGATAATTTTACCATCTCCGAGAAATGCAATTCTATCACACATCTGTTCAATTTCGCCCATATAATGACTAGTGAATAAGATAGAACAGTTAGTTCTTTTTTGGTATTCTAATATCAGCCGTCTCGTCTTTTCAGCAATATCCGGATCTAGGCCAATTGTTGCTTCGTCGAGCAAAAGTAATTTAGGTTCGTTAATTAATCCTTTACAAAGATTCAAACGAGTTCTCTGTCCTGAAGATAAATTTTCAGCCAACTTGTTCTTGTGGCTCATTAACTCAAAATCTTCAAGTAATCTATCAATTTTAGCTTGAATATTCTTTACATTATACAATTTAGCATATACTGTCAAATTCTGATTAATAGTTAAAATTCCACTTAAATTAAAATAAGCACTACTAACATTCATATTATTCTTAACAAACTCCCAATCCTCTTCCAAAGTCTTGCCTAATATCTTAATTGAACCAGAATCTTTAGCAAGAACTCCAGTAATCATATTGATAGTAGTACTTTTTCCAGCACCATTAGGACCAAGTAAACCAAAGATTTCTCCTTCTTTAATGCTAAAGCTAATTCCCTTAACTACCTTAAACTTGCCGTAGCTTTTCTCTAGTCCTTTTACTTCGAGTACTGTTTTCATTCTATATCTTCCCATATGCTTTTTACACAACAATATAAAGATTACGCAAAGACTTAAAAGAGCAAATCAAACATATTTCTTTCGCTCTCAGCAATTTGTTTATTGTGAATCAAAATACCAATACTATCTTTTTCTTTGAATGTTAAATGTGCAACTTTATTTCCATAAATTATTTTTGTCACATTTATTTTTTTATCAACAAATTTATATTTTACATACTGCCCAAGATTTGCAGCATAATATTTTCTCATACTTTTATTATCCGTTGTAATTACTTTTGAAAACATTTTTATTTTACGTTTCTCACGAATAAAGTGCGGGAAATAAAATTGTAATTTCTCAAGCATGATTGGAGCGCCAATCCAAAGTGTCTTTTTTTTTTCTTTTAATATATCGTTAAATATCGACTTAAGACCTTTTATTCCTTCATAAACCTCAATTTCAGGTTTTTTTACTAGAGTTGATTTAATACGCTGTAATTCATCTAAAACCGATTCAACTTTCTCTTCTTTTTCTTTCAAATCGTCAAGGAACTTACTTGGTTCAGCTGCTTCAAAATGTTTAACACCACTTTTAATGACATATGAAACATATCCTTTTTCCTTCAATGCCTTCAATATATCGTATGTTGTAACTCTATTAAGAGCAGCCTTATTTGCAACAAAATTAACTGTACTTTGTCCAATCATAAGCAAGGAAAGATAAACAGCAACTTCCTTATCGCTTAGCCCAAGTTCCTTTAAAACTTCTTCTTTTGTTACCATAAAAGTACTATAAGATTACTTATATATAAATGTTGTCGGTTTTCTACAACATCAATTTAAGTGTATTGTTAACTATATATATCATTAGGTGATACGAATGAAAGCAAAAGAAATCAAACGAATAGTAACTGAAAAATTAGCAAAAAGTGAATGCGCAAGCAGACTCGTAAGAGCTGGTTTTTCAAGTATCTATGCATGTAGGGACGATATTAGAGAAGTCTAAGATGAAACAAATCATCAAAAGTTCCGACATGATTCCGTTAAGTTGCACTTGGGAATTAACATTAAAATGTAATCTCAGGTGTAAACATTGCGGATCCTCTGCAGGGAATTGCAGGAAAGACGAACTTTCTTTACAAAGATGTTTAGAGCTAATTGATGAACTAGACAAACTTGGAAATAAAGAAGTAACTCTAATAGGTGGCGAACCATTAATGTCTGAGAAATGGTATCCAATAGCAAAAAAGCTATCTAAATTAGGTAAGAAAATTAATTTTGTTTCTAATGGCACTATCATGAATGATGATATAATTAAGCAACTAAAAGAAACTAAAATCAATAATTTCGGCCTTAGCATAGACGGCAATAAAAAGACTAATGATGAAATACGAGGCAAAGGAGTTTTTGAAAAAATAATTTCCTCAATTAAAAAATTACAAGAAAATAATATTAAAGTTAGTATTGCAACTACAATAAGCAAACACAACTTTGATGATTTAGAAGAAGTTTACAAACTTTTAGTTGACCTTGGGATTAAAGTATGGCAAATTCAATTAGCAATTCCTATTGGAAGAATGGATTCAAGTTTTATGTTAGAAAAACACAAACTAAAAGATTTAATTAAATTTATAATTAAAGTTAGAAAAGAAAAGAAGATAAGAATCTTCCCTGGATGTAATGTTGGTTATTTTGGAGGACTTGAAAAAGAGTATAGAATCCAAGAGGAAGAAAAAGATGCTCTAAATCATTGGACAGGTTGTTATTCTGGAATTTTTGAAGTTGGAATAAAAAGTAATGGAGACGTTTTGGGTTGTATGACAATGGATGATAAATTCATTGAAGGTAATGTTGCAAACGAAACATTAGCTAAAATATGGAACGCTCCTAACGCATTCTCATACAACCGTAATTTTAAATCATGCAATGGAGGATGCAAGAAATGCAGCTATGCAGAAATCTGTAGAGGAGGCTGCCCAAGCATATCATTTGCAACAACTAAAAAAACAAACAATGATCCATACTGCCTTGAAAGAATTGAGGTATTAAAGTGCTAGAAAGAGTTATGGAAAGTAATGACATGAATGAAGAGGAAATAATGATTCATTATGACAAGCTAAACGTTTTACAAACAATAAATAACTTTTTCATAGATATTTCTCAAGAGTTATGTATTGGAGGAAAGCTATTAGATATTGGTTGTGGAACAGGGCAAATACTTCGAGGAATGAATGATAAATATGAGAAGCATGGCGTAGATATAAGTCAAAACATGATAGAATATGCAAGAGGACAAGGACATAACATCAAGTACAAAATAGCAAATGGAAACAATTTGCCATATAAAGAGAATTCTTTTGATTTTGTCACATGCCATTCTGCAATGCATCACATAAAAGATCCAAACAATTTTATTAATGAGATGCTAAGAGTATTAAATCCTGAAGGGGCACTATTTGTAAAAGATCTATGTAGACCACAATCTGAATTTCAACTTCAAAATTTCTTCATGGATTATTTAGCTAAAAATTATGATGAAATTAATAAAAAACTTTTTGAAGATTCATTAAGAGCAAGTTATACTGCAGATGAATTCAAACAATTATTCCAACCAGATATAAAAACAAATAAACTTTTTTTCTATAATATTGCAAATCGCCCAGCTAAAGGAATAGAAATAAACTACCAAGAAAGACAGTTAAAAGAACTACAATTTATCAAAGGCAGAATAAGATTGTAAAAGTTTATATATTAGAAAATTAAAATTCTATACATGATTATTAAGTACAGTAAAAAATACTTTCAAAAGCTAGTTGATTTAGATCTAAACTCAGATCATCCGTATTATATTAAAAACAAACCAAA
>CAYZMD010000063.1:0-8318 GCA_964479425.1 uncultured Methanosarcinales archaeon
AAATTTGTTTTTATTTTATAAAAAAAAAAAGAAATAAATACTTAAATAGCCTTTCTAACTTTCTTAAAATAAAACTGAAAAAAAAAAAAATATCAATTTCTATTATTATTAACTAGATTATACTATTAATTTTTACAAAAAAAATACTAAATAAAAATAAAAAAAAGAAAGATTTACTCTTGTTTTTCTTCTTCTTCTAATAATTCGCTTCCGAAATCATCGGTATCTTCTGGAGCAGGCTCTGGATCTACGTGAGGAGCAGGTTGAGCAACTTCTCTTTGAGGTCTTTCTGGTCGAGCTTCTTTTTCTTCAGGAACTTCAACAGGTCCTTGAGCTTTTCCAATAACTTCTCCAAAACTCACGCTATTCAAAACTTTAGTAACTTTAATTCTAACTTCATCACCAGCTTGAGTATTAGGAATAAATATTACAAATCCCTTAACTTTTGCAACACCGTCGCCTTTATCGCCAACAGCTTCAATTCTTACATCCAATTCTTCTCCTTCTTTGATAGGAGCCATTTTTGGTCTTCCATAATTTCCGTACATTAAATCATTCACCTTTATTTAATTAATTTTTTCTCTGTGCCAAGCACATACTTTAATATCATAAGAGGATAGTATTTAAATTTATTGGTGATAATAAAGATATTTAAAAAAAATAATTTTTATTTAATTATTAAAATATTCAAAGAATACTTTAAAAGCGGAGAATAAAAGTCCTCTATTAGAAAACTATAAAAACTAGTAAATATATTTAATTAATATGAAGCAAGTAATACTTATGAGACAGGATTTAAAATTGCCAAAAGGTAAAATGTCAGCACAAGCAGCTCATGCGGCTGTTGAAGCAGTTTTGAAAGCTAATAAATCTAATTTAAAAAAATGGCATTCTGAAGGACAGAAAAAAGTTGTGCTAAAAGTTAAAGATAAAAAAGAATTATACAAATATATTCAAGTAGCAAAAGATGAAGGTTTAACAACTTCTATTATAACAGATGCAGGAAAAACTGTAATTGCTCCAGGAACCGTTACTTGCGGCGCAATTGGGCCTGACACAGAAGAAACAATAGATTCTATAACTGGTAGTTTACCAATGATGTAAAAGTTCAATTCTTAGCAAAACCTTTAAAAACAATATTGTATTTTTATCCTTTAATATGGAAAACGCAGACGAAAATAAACTAATTAAGGAAAGAAAGGAAAAACTAGCTAAATTAAAAGAGTTAGGTGTTGATTGCTATCCTTATAAATTTGACAAAACTCATAATTCTCAAGAAATAATAAAAAAACATAGTAAGCTTAAACCAGAAGAGCATTCTAAAGCAAAAGTTAAAGTTGCAGGAAGAGTTATGCAAATCAGAAAAATGGGAAAAGCAGCTTTTGCCCATATCCAAGATGAAAATGGCAGAATACAATTCTATATAAGAAAAGATGATATTGCAGAAATAGATTTTAAAACATTTAAATTATTGGATATTGGAGATATAATTGGAATTGAAGGAAATGTATTCAAAACAAAAACAGGAGAAGTTTCAATAAATGTTAATTCATTAAAATTACTTTGTAAATCATTAAAACCCTTTCCTGAAAAATATCATGGATTAAAAGATGAAGAATTAAGATATAGACAAAGACATCTTGATTTAATAATGAATCCAGAAGTAAAAGATGTTTTCATAAAAAAAACACACATAATAAAATATATTAGAGAATTCTTAGACGAAAAAGGTTTTTTAGAAGTACAAACTCCAATTTTACAAACTCAATATGGAGGAGCTAATGCAAGACCTTTTACAACTCATATAAATGCATGGAACTTACCAATGTATTTGAAAATATCTCCTGAGCTTTATCTAAAAAGACTATTAGTTGGTGGATTTGAAAAAATTTATGATATGAATTTTAATTTTAGGAATGAAGGAGCTGACAAAACTCATAATCCTGAATTTATGATGATTGAATATTATTGGGCATACGCTGATAGAGAACAAATTATGAAATTAACAGAAGATCTATGGGAATATGTTGCAAAAAAAATCAATGGAACCACAAAAATAACTTTTGAGGGAAAAGAGATTGATCTTAAAACGCCTTGGAAACAAATGACTATGAAAGAGGCTTTAAAAGAATATGGAAAAGTTGATATTGATAAATTAGATGATAAAGAGATTAAGGATTTACTTAACGGGCACAATATAGAATATGGTGAATTTTCTAGAAATGATTCTTTATCGTTATTATTTGAAGAGTTAGCCGAACCTAAATTAATAAACCCAACACATATTCTTGACCATCCTGTTGAATCAACTCCTCTTTGTAAATTAACGAAATACGATGATCAATTAGTTGAAAGAACTGAATTTTTTATTGCAGGATTTGAAGTTGGTAATGGTTATAGCGAGTTAAATGATCCAGTTAGGCAAAAAGAATTATTAGACCAGCAAGTAGAAAGAGGAAGAGGAGGAGACGAAGAAGCTCACCCTATGGATACTGATTTTGTTGATGCATTAGAATATGGTATGCCACCAGCAGGAGGATTAGGCTTTGGTGTTGATAGACTAGCAATGCTATTAACAGGAGCGTCTAGTATAAGAGATGTAATATTATTTCCAACAATGAAACCTATTAACTCAAAAAAAATAAGAGAAGAACCAAAACCAGAAACGAAAATAACAGACACAAAAATAAAATCAACAACAATTAAAGATGCAGGTATAAATATTAAAGAAGCAAAAAAAATATTTGATAAATATATTAAAAGTAAAAAAATAATAACTCATTCCTTAGCTTCTGCTGTTGTTCTAAAAGCAATTGCAAAACACATGAAAAAAAATGAAGATGCTTGGGAAATTGCAGGGTTACTTCATGATTTAGATTTTGAAATGCTAGAAGAAGACATGGGTCAGCACGGAAATAAAACTGCTGAAATACTTGAAAAAAATAAAATAAATAAAGATATCATTCATGCAATCAAAGCACATAATCCTGAGGCTACAGGTATAAAACCAGAAACAGACTTAGATTATGCACTAACTTGTGGAGAAACAATAACAGGATTAATTGCTGCAACAGCAATGATATACCCTGATAAAAAGATAAAAAGCGTAAAAAATAAATCAATAAAAAAGAGAATGAAAGAAAAAGCTTTTGCAAAGAATGTAAATAGAGATTTAATCAGATTATGCGAAAAAATAAATATCCCTTTAGATGACTTTATAGAGTTAGCTTTAAAAGCAATGCAAGGTATAGATAAAGAATTAGGATTATAAACGTAGAGGTAAATAAAAAAATGAAACCAATAGTAGGCCTTACCGAAAAAATTGAATTAATTGGACCAACGAGTCTAAATAATAAACTAGTTGCAAAAGTAGATACAGGAGCAACAATTGGATCTATTGACATCAAACTAGCTGCAGAATTACAACTGGGACCAATAATAAAAACTAAAAGAGTAAAACAGGCTCAAGGAATTGCGACAAGAGCAATTGTAGAAGCAATCATAGATTTTGCAGGACGAAAATTTAAAACAACATTTACTTTAGCAGACAGATCACACATGAAATATAGAGTATTAATTGGTCAAAATCAAATGAAAGGCATTATGATTGACCCAGCGAAAAAAGGTTGATAATATGAAAGCAGCATTAATAAGTTTAGGTAGTAAAAGCTCACAGTGGACTGCTGATGAGATGAGAAAATATTTTAAAGTAGTTGATATAATAAATTTAAAAGATCTTGAAGTAACTTTAGGCGATGAGAGAATAGAGTTATTATATAATGGACAACCATTAGAAGAGTATGACTGTATTTATGTTAAAGGCAGTTTTAGATACGCTCCTTTTTTAAGAAGTATTACAAGTATTTTATCTTCAAGAGGAGTCTATATGCCATTACAATCTTATTCATTTACAGTAATTCATGATAAGTTATTAACACAATTAGAATTACAAAAGGCAAAAATACCTATGCCAAAAACTTATTTGACACCAACACCAGAGGCTGCTAAAGAAATTTTAGAAAAATTAAATTATCCAATTATCATGAAATTTCCAAATGGTACACAGGGAAAAGGTGTTATGGTTGCAGAAAGTTTACCAAGCGCAACTTCAATGATGGATGCACTAACAGCATTAAAACAACCATTCCTAATTCAAGAATTTGTTGATACAGGAGGAGTTGATATCAGAGCAATTGTTATCGGTGATAAAGTTGTTGCTAGTATGAAAAGAATTGCTAAAGAGGGAGAAGCTCGAGCAAATCTTCATGCAGGAGGACATGCTGAAGCTTGCGAATTAGATGCACATACTAAAAAAATAGCTATTGAAGCGGCTAAAAGTGTTGGCGCAGATATTTGTGGAGTAGATATTTTAGAAGGAACAAAAGGACCAGTTGTTATTGAAATCAATGCTAGTCCAGGGCTACAAGGAATAACAGCAGCAACAAAAATTAATGTTGCTGAAAAGATTGCTAAATATTTATATGAACGTTCTAAACAAAGAACTGAAGGTCATAAAGAAATAAAGAGCAAAGAAATAATGAAGGAACTAGAAATAACTACTGCTAATCAAAATATAATTACAAACCTTCAATTTAGAAGTAAAAGAATTCTTTTACCTGAAGTTATAACAAAAATGACAAAATTCAAAGAAGAAAATGAATATGTCATTAAAGCTAAAGAAGGCAAGTTAGAAATTAAAGAATTCAAACTAAATGAATAAATTTTTATTTTATTCTTTCTTTTTATAATTATATAAGAAAAATATTTACAATAAATTTATATATACTATTTTTATCTTTTTAAATTATGAAATTAGCATATGGAATAACAGCAGCCAGAGCATTTATTGTACAAATGATATATTTCTTTCTACCTATTTTTTTAAAAGATATAGGAATGAATGGTTATCAAATAGGAATCTTAATGGGCGCTGTAACAATAACAGGATTATTGACGATATTTCCAATAGGAATTCTTAATGACAGATTAAAATCAAAAAAACTATTAGCAATTTCATTCATTTTTCTAGCCCTATTTTATTTGGGAATAACTATAGCAAAAAGTTTTATCATACTTATATTTGTATTTCTTGCGTTAGGGGCTGCAAATACTTTATCAAGAACATCAATGGACACTCTAATATTTAAAACAAAAAAATCAAATAAAGATTTAGGAAAATACAAATTCGCAGGAATGATAGCAACAGCAGCAGGTATGCTTATAGGTGCATTCTTACTAAGCAAATTTGATTTTTCAACTGCATTTATACTCGCAGGAATTATATCAATTATACTTACTTTTGTATGCAATAAATTACCATCAACAACAACAGAGATTGTTTCATTATTAGAATACAAAACAAGATTTATGAAGAAAGATGTAATATTATTTACAATAGTATTTTTTCTTAGTGCAATACATTGGGGCGCAGAAAGCACTTCATACACTTTATTTTTAAAAACTAATCTTGGATTAGGATTTACAGATATTGGTTGGTTCATGGCTGTTCCTGTAATATTTTTAGGACTTACAGCACTAAAGGTTAGCCACATTTTAGACGCAAAACCAGATTTCAGAAAACTACTTGTTTTAGGATTATTTCTATCAGGAATAGGACATATTACAATGACTTATCCTAATATCTTAACGAGTTTCATATCCAGAATAATTCACGAGATTGGGGATGGTATTGTACTACTTATAATGATGTTTGGTATGACAAAATTATTCCATGTAAGTAAGATAGGAGGGCTATCTGCACTTTTTTCATTAATCACAATGATTGCTGCTTTTATTGGTGCATTAATATTTGGCCCTATTGGAGAAAACTTCGGATATCACGTTCCATTAATTGCAACAGGTATTATTTCATTAATTGCCATACCTTTTGTACAATATAAAAAGATATAAAGAAAAAAATAATCCTTAAATTCATGGAACTTGAAACAATATTAAAATTTCCAAATAATACACTATTTAGTATTGCAAAAATAGCTATTAGTTGTGAAGAAGAAAAACAAATTCAAGAAATGAATTTAATAAAATTTGAAGGATACGGACAAAAAGCTTATGCAATTGATAAAAACAATAAAATATTCTTAGCAATTTTTAATCCATACGAACTAAGTCCTGATAGAGAATTACATTTAGGTATTACTGTTAAAAAAACAGAAATAATATCAATAGATGACAAACCTGTTTATTTAGAAAATCAAACAAGAACAGATTATATAGGAACTAATACAACAAAATTAATATTTCCAAGTCAAACAGAAATCATGACTTTCTTAAAAAGACTAGAATTTAAATTTGAACCATATCACAAATTATGGTCACCTTCTGAAACTCCTAAATATAAAAACCCTTTTTTAGCTTTTTTCTAATAAGCAAAAAATCAACTTATAAACAAAATGAATAGATTTTTATTTCAACAATTATTCTTATTTTTCTATGAACTTAATTTTAACCAGACATGGAGAAACTATTGAAAATAGTAAAGGAATTACCCAAGGACATTTACATGGAGAATTAAGTAAAAAAGGAATTGAACAAGCAAAAAAACTAGCTTTAAAATTAAGAGGTAAGAAAATCGATTTCGTTTATTCTAGCGATTTAAAAAGAGCTAAAGATACAACTAAAGAAATTATTCAATTTCATTCTAAAGTTCCAATAATATATACAAATCTATTACGAGAAAAAAACCATGGCGAATTTAATGGAAAAAATAAAGAAGAGATTGAAAAAATAATATTGAATAAAAATTTAGATTTCGCAAATCCTAAACAGGGAGAGTCTATTAAACAATTTGTAAAAAGAGTTAAATCTTTTTTTGATATAATAATAAATAAACACAAACAAGATACAATACTTCTAGTAAGTCATGGCGGAACTTTACTGAACATAATGTCTTTTATAACAAACAAAAATTTTGGAGAAATTGCTGAAAATAATTATCTCAATAATGCATGTTTATATGAATATAAATTAAATTAAACTTCTAAATTAAGGAGAAAATAATTTTTTTAATTCTTCAGAGTTAGGATGATTATATTCTATAGCTTTTTTAAATGCAGCAACCATCAATTCTTTATTTCCAATTTTTGCAAAACAAAGTCCAAGATTATAATGTAATGATGAATCTTTTGGAATAACTTTAAGTAAAATACTAAAATGACGCATTGCTTCTTTATAGTTTCCCATCATAAAATAAGTACTGCCTAAATTTTTAACAATATTAATATTATTCCCATCAATATCTAATCCCTCTTTTAATCTTTTTAACGCTTTATCAAATTGCTTAGTATTTTGATAAGCAACAGCTAGATTACAATAAATATCAACTTTCCATTTTTTATTTTCTGAAAAAGTTGTATTATTTTCCCTTAAAAATAATTCTAAATGATTAATTGCAGCTTCATTATTTTTATCTTTTAAATAAGCAGCAGCCAAATTATAAGCAATTCGTGCATTATCTTTATCTTTTTGAAACGCAGATCTAAATGCGACAACAGCTTCTTTGTAATTCGCATTACGCATATTTTCCATTCCAACATCAAAAAAACCTTTAAGATCTGTCCCTTTTTCTTTTGCTAAGTCTAAGTATTGCGCCTTATCTTTATCTTTTCTAATAAAACCATAATGATGTATGGGAATGTCTGTTTTTACAATTTTTCCATTATTTCGTTCTATACTTGGTTCAACAGCTTCATGAACTTTTCCCTCAAACACATATCCTTTCTTAAATAATCTAACTAATGGAGAATGAAAATAACCTAAATAATTTTTTGATTCTTCATATTTATTATCATTTACAATAAAGCCCGCATAACTAGTATCATTAGTATAATTTCTTTGTAAAATAATATAACCATCAACATCTTCTTTTACTATCTCTTTTATTTTTTTAAAATCTTTTTCTGATATTAATTCATCAGCATCCAAAATTAAAATCCAATCACCAGATGCTTTTTGCAATGAAAAATTCCTTGCTTTGGCAAAACTATTAGGCCACTCAATACTAAAAATTTTAGTAGTAAATTTTTTAGCTATTTCAACTGTTGTATCTTTACTTCCAGTATCAACAATAATTATTTCATCAACTAAATCTTTAATACCACTCAAGCATTTTTCTAAAAACTTATCTTCATCTTTGACAATCATACATAAACTTATCATAAATTATTAAATTTAGTGAATATATAAAAAGATTTAGTTTATCCATAATTACATAAGGTTAAATAATTAGAAAAAATAATATAATCTATACTATTGCTTTAATTAAATCAATCAATATCTACTAATTCATATTCACTTGAACC
>CAYZMD010000064.1:0-8287 GCA_964479425.1 uncultured Methanosarcinales archaeon
ATACGTTCTTATGATTGTATATTTTAGTTCCAATAATATCTGCAGGTAAAAGGTCCAATCTTTAAGAACTTTATATTAGCTGATGAGATTAACAGAGCCCCACCAAAAGTACAGTCAGCACTTCTTGAGGCAATGCAGGAGAAGCAAATAACTATTCAAGGTGAAACATTTATTCTTGAAAAACCATTTCTTGTAATGGCTACACAAAATCCTATTGAATCAGAAGGGACATATAAATTACCTGAGGCGCAAGTTGATAGATTCATGTTTAAATTATTAATAGACTATCCAAATAAAGAGGATGAAATTGAAATTATAAACAGATTTACACAAGGTGAAAAGATAAAAACAAATAAAGTTTTATCAAAAAAGCAAATAATTGAAATGCAACAATTCACACATAAAGTCTATGCTGACGATAAAGTAAAAGAATACGTTGCAACAATAGTTGATGCTACAAGGCAGCCTGAAAAATATAAATTAGATATAAAAGAATATATTGAATATGGTGCATCACCAAGAGCTTCTCTTTGGTTAATCATTGCAGCTAAAGCTCACGCACTTGTCAAAGGTCGTGGCTATATCAAACCTGAAGATGTTATTGCAATAGCACATGATGTTTTAAGGCATAGAATACTTTTGACATATGAGGCAGAGGCTGAAGGCATAAAAGAAGACGATATAATTGATAAAATTATTGGAAAAATAAGAGCACCATGAAAAGTATTCTTAAACAAGTTAAAAAAATAGAAATCAAAACTAAAAAATTAGTTGATGGTCTAATCTCGGGAAACTACCATAGTATATTCAAAGGTCAAGGAATAGAATTTAGCGAAATTCGTGAATATAAACCAGGCGATGACATTAGGGCAATTGATTGGAAAGTAACCGCAAGATTTGATAGGCCATTTATTAAAGAATTTATAGAGGAGAGAGACTTAAGAGTAATGTTTCTTTTTGATATTTCATCAAGTAATGAGTTTGGAAATAAAATAAGTAAAAATCAAAAAGCAATAGAACTTATTGCAACACTTATGTTTTCTGCAATGCAAAATAATGACAATGTTGGCATGATATTGTTTTCAGATAAAATTGAAAAATATATTCCATTAAGAAAAGGAAAAAAACACGTACTTTCAATTATTTCGCAGTTATTATCTTACAAACCAGAGTCCAAAAATACTGATATAAAAAATACATTATCGCATACAATAAAGATGCTAAAAAGAAGAAGTATAATTTTTATGGTCTCAGATTTTATTTCTAAAGATTTCTCAAGAGAATTACAAATACTAAAAAACAAACACGATGTCATTGCAATTAATTTACTTGACAATAGAGAACTTAGTATTCCGGATGTTGGATTAATACTTCTTGAAGACGAAGAAACAGGAGAACAGATAGAAGTTAACACAAGCGATATTGAATTTAGAAAAAGATATAAGGAAATAATTAAAGATCAGCAAGATAAAACAGAAATAATGTTTAGAAGATTTAAAATAGACAAATTAGATATTAAAACAGACGAAGAATACATAATACCATTAAAGAAATTTTTTGCATTAAGACAACATAGGGTGAATAGGTAAAATGGCAGGCTTTGAAGATTCAATAAGACTAATATTATTATTAGTTGTACCAATAATATATTATACGTACATAAAGATAAAAGAGAAAAAGAAAAGAGAAGCTATGAAATTTAGTCATCTTAGTTTTATTAAATCTGCACTTGGCGACAAAAAAAAGATTAAAAGATCAGAAATATTATTTTATTTATCGCTTCTAATATTAGCATTATTATTAATTGGTTTTGCAAACCCACACATTCCTTTAAAGCAAGCAAAAAAAGGTGTGAATGTAGTTCTTGTCATGGATGTGTCAGGGAGTATGCAAGCAAATGATTACAAACCAACAAGGCTTGAATCTGCAAAATTATCTGCAGAAATTTTAATAGCAAGCCTTGAAGAAAAAGATCATGCAGGAATAGTTATATTTGAAACTGGCGCAACAACTGCAAGTTATTTGAGTCCATTCAAAGATAGAGTTATTGATAAATTAAGAAACATTAAGCCAAGAGAAGGAAGAACTGCAATCGGCGATGGATTATCTTTAGGAATTGATATGGCAACTTCAATACCAAACAAAAAGAAAGTTGTAATACTGCTTTCTGATGGTGTAAATAATGCAGGAGTAATATCTCCTAATGAAGCAATAGCTTTTGCAAAAACAAATAATATTCAAGTACATAGTATAGCTCTTGGTTCAGAGGGAAAAACGGTTCTTGGTTATGATTGGTTTGGAAATGCCCAATATGCAGAGCTTGATGAAGCATTATTAAAATCTATTGCAGAAGAAACTGGCGGAAAATATTACAAAAGTATAGATGATAAAACATTAAAAGAAATTTATGAAAATATATCTGAAGAAATTGAGCGAGAAGAAGAAGAAACAAATATCAAAGAATGGTTTTTTATTGCAGCAACAATTGTTTTAATTATTCAACTATATATGCGATATGGGAAGGGAAGAATTATACAATGAAGAAAAAAATATTCTTTTTATTATTTATTACATTATTAATAATTCCTTTAGCTTTTGCTGACGATGTAGTTCTAAAGACTAATAGAACAGAATACTACTTTCCATTAAATCAGGAGGTAATAATCCCAATAGAAATTAACAATAGTTACAAAGATGTAACAGGATTATTATCCTATACAATAACCCAAACAATAAACCAGCAAGGCTCTAGACATGTTAATACTAATTCTCAAACAACAAATTTTGACATGAAAAAAGGAGAAGACATCATAAGTTTAGGTCTTGGTAAATCAAATCAAGAAATGCAACTTGAAATTAATTTAAAATATTCTTATGAGAATGAAGTAATTGAATTAAATGGAATTATGGTATATTTTGTAGCTGAACAAAATAAAGAAGAGCAGTCTCAAAGTGAGCCCAAAGAAAGCGAAAAAACAAGTGAAGAGCAAGACCCTCAAGAGAATCAACCTAAAAAGCCAGAAAAAGAAGACGCATCAACAAAGATGCAAAACAATCAAATGAATCAGGATAGTAATGCGTTAAAAGAACAAATGAAAAAAGATTTAGCAAAAGAACAAAAACAAGAAGAAGAATTTAAAAAAAACTTAGCAGAGAATAAAGAGTTTCAAGAAAAGCATCAAGAGATGCTAGACAAAGGATATAATGTTTCTGATTCTAAAATTGATGCTGAGAATAATGAGACTGGTGATTTTGAAGTAAACTATGAAAAAGACGGTAAAGAAGCAGCACTAAAAGGGAATATGCAAAATAACACAATGCAAGAATTACACGAAGAAAGTAATGAAAAGAATGAATTATTAGAAAAGCAATTAAGAGAAAATGAAATTTTTAAAGAATTTAATGAAGAGCTACAAAAAGATGGTTTTAATGAAAGTCAGCTAAAATTCGAACATCAAAATAATCAAACAACTGCAGAATTAGAATATAAAAATGAATTAAACGAAACAAAAACAATAACTGCAACGTATGAAGATGATGAATTAAAAGAAGTAAAATTAGAAAGAGAAAAAAAATATATTTGGTTTTGGACACTGTTTCTATTGCTAGGATTATTTTATGTATATAAGAGATTTTACAAAAAGAAAAAAATAAATATAGAAAATGAAGAAGCACCAATAGATGTTTTTGATTTTAAAAAAGAAGCAAAAACACTTTTATCAAAATCTCAAGATTTATTCGACGATAAAAAATATAAAGATGCGTACTCAAAAGCAAGTCAAGCATTAAGAGTATATTTGGCTTATTCAAATAATTTAAACAAAGAAACAACTTGTGATAATATAATTGATTTCTTAAAAAAACATAAAAAATCATATTCTAAGATTAAAGAAGCATTTGACTTATGCAGTCTTGTTGACTTTGCTAAATACAAAGCAAACAAAGAAGACTTTGATGAAATAATAACTATTGCAAAAAAAGTTATAAAATAAAAATTGAATTAAAAAGAATAAACATATAAAATAAAACAAAAAAAATCAATTAAATATTTTTAATTCACTTAGCAAACATTTCTTCAAGCTTCTTTTTGAACGCTGCTTCAGGAAATGCTCCCACAATTCTATCGACTTCCGTACCATCCTTAAAAACAACAATGCAAGGAATTCCTCTTACTCCATTATCTTGTGCTGGTTCAGGAATATCTTGAGTATTAACTTTAGCAAACTTTGCTTTATCATCTAATTCACCAGCAACTTTTTCAAATGTTGGTGCAAAATTTACACAAGGTCCGCACCATGGCGCCCAAAAATCTACTACAACAAACCCATCAGAATTTGTTACTTCGTCCTTAAATGTTTCTTTTGTTAATTCTAACATTTCATTTCACCTCAAAATTTCAATTTTGAGACTCATAAATTTGTCATACAAATTTATTTCACCTCAAATAATTATCAATAGCATTTGCAGCAACCTTTCCATCCTTCATTGCAGTAATTACTGTAGATGTTCCAGAAGTAATATCTCCACCAGCAAATATTTTATGTTGTGTGGTTTGTTGTTTCCCGTCTACAATAATTTCGCCTCTTTTGCCATATTCAATATTAATTTTTAATAAAGGATTCCGTGTTGTACCTACTGCAATAATAACTTGATCGCAATCCAATGTAAAATTGGTTCCTTCTATTTGGCTAACACTTTTCCTTCCATTAACTTTTTCACCAAGTTTCATTTTTATTAACTCAATCCCTTTTACCTTGTTTTCTCCAATTATTTTTATTGGGTTAGATAATAAATTAAATTCAATTCCCTCTTCTTTTGCATGTTGGATTTCTTCATTTCTTGCAGGCATCTCTTCTTCTGTTCTTCTGTATGCTATTGTTACTTTACTACCTAATCTCAATGCAGTTCGTGCAGCATCCATTGCTACATTGCCTCCACCAATAACAACACAAGATTTTGCAATATTTATTGGTGTTGCATATTCTTCTCTATGTGCTTTCATTAAATTAACTCTGGTTAAAAATTCATTAGCCGAATATACATTATTCATATGTTCTCCTTCAATATTCATCATCTTTGGTAATCCAGCACCGGTTGCAACATAAATTGCATCATATTCTTCATCAATCTCAGAAAAATCATATGTTCTCCCGACTAATGCATTCGTTTCAAATTTAACTCCGATATTTTTAATATAATTAATTTCATCATTGATAATTTTATCTGGCAACCTAAATGTTGGAATACCATATTTTAATACCCCACCAAGTTCATGTAATGCTTCAAAAACTTTCACTTGATACCCACGTTTTGCCAATTCAGCAGCACATGTTAACCCAGAAGGACCACTGCCAATTATTGCAACCTTTTTAGATTTCTGTTTTAAAATTTTAGTTGGTTGTTTTTTTGCATTATCAGCAGCATATTTCTCAAGAGCACCAATAGCAATTGGGTTTCCAGCTTTTGCAAGAATACATTTTATTTCGCACTGATTTTCTTGGGGACATACTCTTCCACAAATTGCAGGTAAAAAATTATCTTCAAAAATAATATTTAATGCTTCCTGAACGTTGTCTTCTTTTATTTTTTGAATAAATTCAGGAATTCTTATATTTACAGGACAACCCTGTTTACATAGTGGATTTTTACATTGCAAACATCTTGATGCTTCAGCAATAGCTTCTTCTTTAGTAAAGCCTAAACTAACTTCATCAAAGTTTGTTATCCTTTCTATAACTTCTTGTTCACATGGTTTTAATCTTGTCATTTAGTTTACACGTCTCTTGATTATAATGTTTTAGTCTATTCATAACACTGCTCCAGTCAACTTTAGTTCCATCGAATTCAGGTCCATCGACACATGCAAATTTAGTTTTTCCGTCAACAATTAATCTACATCCACCACACATGCCCATACCATCTATCATAATACTTGTTAATGATGCTATACATTTAATGTTATTTTCTTTTGCATACATACTAACAAATTTCATCATTATTGGTGGTCCAACTGTTAAAATAAAGTCTAAGTTTAAATCATGATTTTTTAATGCATCAACAACATTACCATGAAAACCATAACTTCCATCATCTGTGGCAACAATAACTTTATCTGCTAATTGAGTAATTTCATTAACCCAAAATAATAATTCTTTATTTCGAGATCCATAAATAACTGTAACATTATTTCCTGCTTTTTTAAAAGCTTTAATTTGCGCCAAAGCCATTGCATTACCTAAACCTCCAACTACAATAGCAACATTTCCATAATTTTCAATATGTGTTGGATTTCCTAAAGGGCCTAAGATATCTTGTATTTCATTCAATTTTACTAATTCTTTTGTAGAGAATCCTATCGCTTGCACAACAACTTTTATCCAGCCTTGTTCAGAATTCCAATCAGCTAACGTTAGAGGAAATCTTTCTCCTCTTTCATTGTTTTTAATGATTACAAAATTCCCTGCTTTAGCTTTATTGGCAATTAAAGTAGCATTAATTTTTAAACTATATACATCGTGTGCTAATTTTATATTTTCAATGATTTTGAACATAATAAAAAGAAAAAAGGAATAGTATTTAAACTTTTATGTGCTTATTTAATTCATTTAGTGCAACGATATAAGCTGCTGTTCTAAATGGAATATCATGTTGATTCTTAACTTTTAATATTCCTCGATAGCTTTTATGTGTTTTTTCTTTTAATTTACTGTTTACTTTTTCTAAATCCCATTTTTCATTATTAACATTTTGATACCATTCAAAATAGCTAACACAAACTCCTCCGGAATTTGCTAAAATATCTGGCACAACAGTAATTCCTTTTTTAAATAAAATGTCATCAGCTTCTGGAGTTGTAGGCCCATTAGCTAGTTCAAGAATTATTTTAGCTTTTATATTTGCAGCATTATCCTCTCTAATCTGATTTTCAAGTGCAGCGGGAACAAGAACGTCAACAGGTAATTCTAATAACTCATTTGGTAATATGTTTTTAGCAAAACCCTTCACACTTCTATTTATTTTTTTGTATTCAATTAATTTTGGAATATTTAATCCATTCTCATCATAAACTGCTCCTTTACTATCTGATACAGAAACAACTTTCAACCCATTCTCATAAGCAAGTTCTGCCATAATACTTCCAGCATTTCCAAAACCTTGAATTGCAATAGTTGTACAACCAACACATAATGTTCCTAAAACTTCTTGCAATAAAAAGAATCCGCCCATAGCTGTTGCTTTATCTCTTCCTAAACTTCCACCATTATCAAGACTTTTACCAGTAATCATTCCTGGATCTTTTATACCTTTAATTTTTTCAAATTCATCAAGCATGTAGCCCATAATTTTTGAATTAGTATAAACATCAGGTGCAGGAACATCAATTTTACTTCCTAAATTATGATGCATAGCTTTTGCATAAGCTCGACTTAATCTTTCAATTTCTTCCTCTGATAATTCTTTGGGATTAACAATAATTCCGCCTTTGCCGCCGCCCATAGGAATATCAATAACAGTAGTTTTGAAAGTCATCCAGAAAGCTAAGGCTTTAACTTCATCGAGACTAACATTAGGATGATATCTGATTCCTCCTTTAAACGGTCCACGTAAATCATTATGCTGTACTCTATATGCTTGAAATATTTTTACTTCGCCATTATCCATTTTAACAGGTAAATTAGCAGTTATAATCCTCTTAGGATTTTTAAGAATATCAATCTTAAATTTATCTAAATTAGCAATTTTATTCGCTTTCTCTATTTGTTTTAATGCGTTATCAAATACCGACATATCAATCACCTAAGATAAGAGTATATTATTTTATTTATATATCTATGGAAGAAGTGAAGCTGTGTGGGGATTTTAGTCACACCTCTTATTTAGCAAGTTTTAAATAATACTTTGTACATACTAAGTATTACCATGGAAACAATCAGCCTAAAGATGGATAAAAATATGTTAAAAAATATTGACAAAAATATTAAAGAACATAATTTTAGTACTAGAACAGAATTTATTAGAGATGCAATCAGAGACAAATTAAAAGATTTAAACAGAGATGATTTAATAAAAGAATTCATGACATTTTATGGTAAAGGTAAAACAAAAACAAGTGATGCTCAATTAAGAAAAAACCGAGATATTGCTTTTAAAGAATTAGCTCAAGAAAGAGGATGGAAGCTCTAAATTACTTCCTTAGGTTTTCTAATATTCACAACATCTTTTAATTTATATAGACCATATAGAAACTGTGTTGTCCACACCTGTTTATTCTTCTCATGTGTTGTCC
>CAYZMD010000065.1:0-8218 GCA_964479425.1 uncultured Methanosarcinales archaeon
ATTTATTGTGATTCTTCAAAAATTAATCATAAATACCGAGTTAGAAGCGCTATGAATGTAGTTGATGAAATGCAATATGTTCATGATAAATATGGTTGTAAGAATTTTCAAATAATTGATGACAATTTTGCTTTGATTAAAAGTAGAGTTTTTGAAATATGTAATGAAATTTTAAAAAGAAAATTAAATATTAAGTGGATTGTTGGACAAGGTTTAAACACGAGAGCTGCTGATTTGGAAATGTTTAAAATAATGAAGAAATCAGGATGTGTTACTGTATCTATGGGAGTTGAATCATCTGATCCTGAAATATTGAAATTGATTAGAAAACCTTCAACAATTGAAGAGACTATTAGAGCTTTTTCGTATGCTAAAAAAGCAGGATTGAAAACAAAAGCTCACTTTATATCTGGACTTCCTGGTGCAACATTTGCAAAAGAAATGAAATATATTGATTTTTTTAAGAAGTTAGATATTGATATTCCTAGATTTAGTAATCTTGTTATTTTTCCTAATACTGAAGTTTATGATTGGGTTAATAAAAATGCTAAACCTTTAGTTGATTTAGATTATTCTCACGAACAATTATCTCAATGTAGTGGAACTTTGAACATGAATGACAATATTCAACCCGCATTTGAAACGCCAGAGTTTAGTGCCGAAGAAAGAATTAGGGCATTTAATATTTGTAATTCTGCTGCAGACAAATGGGCTTTGCAAAAATTGTTTGGAAAACCCTTAGGATATATAGCATGGAAATTATCTAGAATTTCTTTTATTAGATCTATAGGTGAAAAATTGCTTGATTATCTCAGTATGTTTTAATTTTTTTTTCTTTTAATAAATATATACTACTTATTGATATTATATAATTGAAGATAAGTACGATAATGTAAATACTCAAGGTTGTTGCCTCGTTAATCCCGATTATTTTGTATAACAATACGGCACTCATTTCTCTAATCCCTAATCCACCTAAACTGATTGGAATTAAACTGATTATTGTAAGCATTGAATTAAAGATAATTACATACATTATGTTGACGTATGTGGAAGTTGATAAAAAGATTAGCCAGACAATAGCACTAGAAAATACTAATTTCATTAGTGTTAATAATATATTAATTAGTAAAAATCTTTTTTTCTTTTTTAAAAATAGAAATAAAGTTTTTGAAAAACCTTTAAAAAGTAAATGATGTTTTCTTAATATATATTTTTTTAGGAATTCTCTTGTTTTTGATGAGATAAGAAAGGTGAATCCAATTAAAAATACGATTAAAAGAATTATTGAAATCTCTAAGCTTTTTTCTATTCCATAAAATATGAAAAAACCCACAATAGAAACAATCGAGAATGTTAAAATCGTAATTGCTTTATCGAGTATGTGTATGACTGTGCCTTCTCCAATTGATATTTTTTTCTTTTTAAAAAGATATATTATAGAAAATTCGCCAATTTTTCCTGGCACCCATAGCCCCATTGCCCAGCTAATAATATGATATTTGGTTAGTGTATGTATGTTAATCTTTTTCCCGATGGCTTGCGTTAATACTTTTAAATTAATTCCAGCAGTATAAAAATTAATAATGTACATTAATATTATTGCGGGTAGAAAAAATAAATTTATTGTTTGGAGATTAGATATTATACTATTTAATCCTATTTTATAAATTAGGATAAAAATTATTGCTATACTTATAATTATTTTAGCTATTAAAGACTTTTTCATTTTAATTATGTTTCATATCAGCAAGAAATCCAAATAGAATGACTTGAAGTCCTGTCATAATAAAAAGAGCAGATAATATTACTCTTGGAATTCCTCCAACGCCACCTGTTTGTGCTAAAGTCCATAATATCCAAATCCCCATTATAACGCCTAATCCAATTAGGCTTAATCCTAAATTTCCAAAGAATTTTAATGGTTCAAAATCTCTGTATATTCTAAAAATATTGATCCATGCTTTTATTGCATAATCTAATGGGTTTTTGAAGAGTCTGCTTTTTCTTGTTTTTTTTGTTGTTATTGGAATTTCAATAATTTTCATATTGGATTTTCCAGCTCTTATTAATTGCTCTTGAGTATACGTAAATGTATTAATTAGGGGTAAACTTGCTACTTCTTGAGTAAAAGCTCTAAATCCTGTTGTTGTATCAGTTAATTTTGTTTTAAGTAAACGTGAGAAAACTTTTGCAAAAGCAATATTTCCAAGCTTTTTTCCTAAGCTTCCTTTGTATTTGCCTTTCCCAAATCTGCTTCCTAGAACTAAATCATTTCCTTCTTTTATTTTTGCAATCAATTCAGGAATAAATTTAGCAGGGTATTGACCATCAGCATCAGTATGGATAATAATGTCAGCCTTTAGTATTTTACATTGCTCCATTTCTTCTTTAAATGTTTGAGCAAGTCCAAGATTCCTTTTGTTACTAAAAACAATAGCTCCAGCTGCTTTTGCTACTTTTTTTGTATTGTCTTTGCTTCCGTCGTCTAATACAAGAATTTGATAATTATAATTAGTTTTAAGCATTACACTATTAATTTCATTAATTACTGTTCCTATGTGTCTTTCTTCATTGTATGCTGGAATTGTGATGATAATTTTCATAGTTCTTGTATATATTTATACATTTATAAATATTAGTGTTTTTAGGGTAATTTATACATAACAAATACATCATTTTCCCAAATTTTGTTATATTTTAAATTGGAAAATGTTTTTGTTAATATATTTAACATTGAATTTGGTTCTTCTTTAGTCCAATGTTCTAGTTTTAAATTACGTTTAGAATAAATGAACAATTTAGGTAAGTTATTTTCTTTAATTATATTTGTTAAATCTTGCTCAATTTTTTCATTGCTATTTATTGATAACCATCCAGGTCCAAAAATAGGTTTAGTATCGGTTAAATAATAAATCATTGGCAGATCAAGTCCTGCTAATATTTCGTCTTTTGGATTTGTGTTATCTCTTACTTTTTCTAATAATTCGTCTAATGCACTTACTTTTAGTTCAGTAGAATGAATATAATTTAAGCTTTTGTCATTAAACTTTGTGTTTAATTCAAACCTATTAGCGTCTCTGAATGTGTAAATAGAAGTGTATATTAAACATACTAGAATTAATAATATTGGAATAATTTTTAGACTTTTTTTTGTCGCAGCTAATATTATATATTTTGAATCTGTATTTTTGATAATTAATAAGGCTAAAGGTAAAGTAAGCCACATCCCATAAAAAAGTTTATGTAATCCGGTATTTGAGCCTAATGGCGTTATTCCCATAATAAACAATGAAGAGAATAAGAGTGGATTAGTATGATTTTCTTTAAACAAAATTATCATTATACCAAAAAGTGCAAATGTCGTAAAATCTTCAATGCTTCTTCCAAGATAAAATCCAGAGAAAATTTTAGTTGCAGCAAATATTCCTACGAGAAGACTAATAATTAAAATTGGGTTAAGTATTCTGTTTTTTATTTTTTTTGTAAATTTAGAAAAGAAAAATGTTCCTACTAGTATGAATAAAATCATTAATGTATCTAGAATGTATCTAGTCATAAGATAAGATATATTATGCTCGGATGGACCGATATTTACATTATTACTGCTAATAAAACCAGAGAATTGTTTTGTAATATCTTGTACAAATAATGGTAAATATCCAATTACATTGTATATTAGAAGAATGCAAGCTATTCCCGATATAAGTCCCATTAAGTTGAAAGATAAATTAATTTTATTTTTCTTATCATAAAATAATTTTAACAAAATTGGAAGAGCCAAGGCTAGTATTAATGTTATTCTTGAAAAAATCATGACAGCAAGAAGTAATCCAATTAAAAAATTAGTAATTTTGATTGTTTTATTATCATTAGTGTAAAATAGGTAAGAGTAGAGAAATAATAGCAATACACTAAAAAATGCAGGCAATGTAAAATAATTAATAACGCTTGTGTGATTAAAAGTGCTAATTATTAATCCTGTAGGCAATAGGAATTTGAAGATTTGTTTGGGTTTATAATAAAAACATAAGCATAAGAAGGTCATTACAGAAGTTAGTGCTATTAATATGGAACCTCCTAATCTTGCCCAAATCAAACTTGGTTCTGATAAACTTAACCAGGCTCCTCCTATATAATTTGAAAGAGATATACTGCTCCATTCTGGATTTATATTATATTCGTTAGCCATCCATGAAAGTGTTAGTGACCAGCCTTCATCAGTTACGTCAATCCCTTGAAAACTACGTGCAAAATTGAATAAAAAAATAATCATAAATATTATGATTGCGTATTTTGCAATGTTTTCTTTTTTCATCTTGTTAATTAACCTTAGTTGTTATTTAAATATTCTTATAGTATTATATAGTATATAACGAAAAACTATATAAATAAGCTAAGAAGTAATTTTGTTAATGGTTAAGGGGAAAAAACAGGAATTATCTTTGGTAATTCCTTTCTATAATGAAGAGAAAAATGTAGAAGCTGTTCTAACTGATTTGTCAAGTTTTCTTAATAAAGCAAAAATAGATTATGAAATTGTTGCAGTAGATAATGGATCTTTGGATTCTACTAGTATGTTGATAGATTCTTTTTCTAAGAAAAATAAAAGAGTTAGAAAATTAAAAATTTTAAAAAATAAGGGTTATGGCTATGGTATTTTACAAGGGTTAAAAAGTTGTACTGGAAAATATGTAGGATATTTATGGGGAGATAATCAGATTCCAAATAATTCTATTCCTAAATTATTAAATGGGTTAAAGAATGGAAGGGATTTATGTAAAATTACACGAAAATCAAGAACAGAATCTTTTAGTAGAAAAATTCAATCTTTTGTATATAATTCAATGATGTTTTTATTTTTTGGAGTTAAATCAAAAGACGTTAATGGTTGTCCTAAAATAATGAAGAAAGAAGTTTTTCAAGCATTAAGAATTAATTCATATGATTGGTTTATTGATGCAGAGATTATGATTAAATGTAAAAGAAAAAGATTCAAAGTTTTAGAAATTCCTGTCATATCAAGTGATAGAGACTCAGGAAAATCCAATGTTAATTACGGAACAGCTTTTGAATTTTTGAAAAATATAATGAAATATTCTTTGGGTGGTAAAAAATGAGTAAAGAAAATGTTAAAGTTATTATTTTGGCTGGCGGTATGGGTACTAGGTTAAAGGAAGAAACTGAGTTTAAACCAAAACCAATGGTTGAAATTGGAGGAATGCCAATTTTATTACATATTATGAAAATATATTCTCATTATGGTTTTAATGACTTTATTATTGCCTTGGGATATAAAGGGAATATGATTAAAAATTATTTTCTAAATTACCTTGCACTTAATAATGATATTGAAGTTGACCTTAAAGAAAATAAAATTAGTTTTTTGACAAATGATCATGAAAAGTTTAAGGTTACTTTAGTCGATACTGGACTTAACACAATGACTGGTGCAAGAATAAGAAAATTAAAGAAATATATTGGGGATAGTACTTTTATGGTTACATATGGAGATGGTGTTGCTGATGTTGATATTGGGAAACTTTATGATTATCATAAAAGCCATGATAAGATTGCAACTGTTACTGGTGTTCATCCTTCTTCTAGATTTGGTGAATTAAATATAGCGGATCAATTAGTTACGGATTTTAGAGAAAAACCACAAGTTTCAGGTAGTTATATTAATGGAGGATTCTTTGTATTTGAACCTGAATTTTTCAAATATTTAGATGGTGATGATACATTAACTTTAGAAAGAAAACCATTAGAAGATGTGTCTAGTAAAGGTCATCTAGTAATTTATAAACACGAAGGTTTTTGGAAATGTGTAGACACATATAAAGATTATAAAGAATTAAATGAAATTTATAGAAAGGCTGCACCGTGGGCTGTCTGGGAAAAATGAATCATAAATTTTATTCAGGAAAAACTGTACTTATTACTGGACATACTGGTTTTAAAGGAAGTTGGCTAACTTTATGGCTAATTGAGTTAGGAGCAAAAGTTATTGGTATTTCTGACAAGTCTGAGTTTGAAAAAGGAATATTTGAATTAGCAAAATTAAAAGATAAAATTGTTGATGTTAGAACTGATGTACGAGATTTAAAGGTAATGCAGGCAATTTTTACAGAACATAATCCAGATGTTGTATTTCATCTTGCAGCGCAAGCAATCGTAAGAGAAAGTTATGATATTCCTGTTGAAACTTTTGAAACAAATGTTATGGGTACGGTGAATATTTTAGAATGTACACGAACTAGCAAATCTGTTAAATCTGTTGTTATAGTTACTTCTGATAAATGTTATAAAAATAAAGAATGGACTCATGGTTATCGAGAAAATGATGAGTTAGGAGGATCTGATCCATATAGTGCAAGTAAAAGTTGTGCAGAGATTGTAGTTGAATCCTATAGAAAATCTTTTTTTGAAAAATCAAAAGCAAGAATTGCAAGCGTTAGAGCGGGAAACGTTATTGGTGGAGGAGATTGGGCAAAAGATAGGATTGTTCCTGATTGTATTAAAGCTTTAATATCAAAAAAATCAATCCCAGTTAGAAATCCTGATGGTGTAAGGCCTTGGCAACACGTTTTAGAACCGCTAAATGGATACTTAACAATTGGAGCTAAACTTGTTGAGGATGAAAAATATTCAGGTGCGTGGAACTTTGGTCCTGATTATGATTCTATAATTAATGTTGGTAAATTAGTTGAACTGATGATTGAAAAGTGGGGTTCTGGTAAGTGTGATAATTTAAAAGATCCAAATGAACCCAAAAAAGAAACAACATTACTTAACTTAGATTCTAGCAAATCTAGATTTAGATTAAATTGGAAACCTTTGTTAAATATTAGTGAGACAATTGAAATGGTTGTTGAGTGGTACAAAAAATATGATAAAGAAGATGTATATGAATTGTGCTGTAAACAAATAAAGGATTTTTCAAAAAATGCCTAAAGTTTTAATTGCGGGAATTAATGGTCAACTAGGAAAGGCTTTATTAAATTCTTTCAAAAATGAATTTATTATTTTTGGATTTGGAAGAACGGAACAAAATATGGAAAATTATTTTCAATGCGACATAACCGATGTTGAAAAATTGCAGGCAGTTTTTTATGAAGTTAAACCAGATATTGTTATTAATGCTGCAGCTATGGTACATTGTGATAATGTCGAAAAAGGAAGAGAATTCGCTCATAAAGTCAATGTTGTCGGTAATAGAAATTTATTAAATTTAAGTAAAGGAGTTAATGCTAAATTTGTTTTTATTTCTTCATATTATGTGTTTGATGGCGTAAAGGAAAATTATTATGAAGACGATGAATTAAATTCAGTAAATTATTATGGTGAATTGAAAATAGTTGCTGAGAAAGAGACAGCTGAATATAATAATTCATTAATAATTCGCCCAGGTAAGATTTTTAGCTTGGGTTATGATTCTAGGAATTTTATTGCACGTTTGGATAATGCATTAAAGAAGGGAGAAGAACAGTTTATTATTGATGATCAATATAATAATCCAATTCATGCAGATAAATTGTCTGATGCGATTAAGGAACTCGTACGGGCTGGAAAAAAAGGTGTATATCATGTTGCAGGGAAGGATTACTTGAGTAATTATGAATTAGCTTTAGCCTTTGCTAATCATTTTGGACTAGATATTAATTTAATAAAAACAATCCATACTAAAGATACTAAACAATTTGCTAAAAGACCAATGAATGTAAAATTGTTGACTAAAAAAATAGAGAGAGAAGGTATAAAAATATATTCACTAAAGGAAATGTTTGAGGATGGTTATGATGGAAGATAAATTAAAAGAAATTGCTAAATTAAAAATTGAGTCCCTAAATAATGTATTTGAACCAGGAAAAACGAGAATTCCTGCAGCAGTAAAGTGTTTTGATGAACAAGAATTAATTAACGGTATGAAGGCAATTCTTGATTGTTGGTGGACAGAAGGTGAATTTAATGCTAAATTTATAACCAAGTTTTCTGAGTTTACAGGATTAAAGCACATTGTAACTGTTAATTCAGGATCAAGTGCTAATCTACTTGCATTTTCTGCTTTATTTTCTCCATTACTAAAAGAGAGGGCAATTAAAAGAGGTGATGAGGTTATTACGGTTGCAAGTTGTTTTCCAACGACGATTGCTCCGATAGTTCAATATGGTTGTATTCCTGTTTTTTTAGATGTGGATCTAGAAACTTACAATATTAA
>CAYZMD010000066.1:0-8211 GCA_964479425.1 uncultured Methanosarcinales archaeon
CCCAAAACATTACCATTAGCATAAAACCAAAGTCCCATAACTTCACAGTGATATAGAAGATCACCTTCCTCAAAAGCAACTCCTGTATTAATTAGTTGAGACTTTCTTCTATTCCAAGATACTAAGTTCCCATTAGTCTTTGAACCTTTTGGGGCCATTATTATATTACAATTATAATTTTGTGCAAAACTAGAAATGTCTTCAATGTCTCTTATAATATCATCTAGCCAAAATGCATATTCTGAGAACATAATTAAATCAGGGGTTGATTTACTTGAATTGAAATGACTATCTAATTTTTTAAAAATAGTAGGGTCATTAGATACTAATTCATTCCTATCTCCAGGACAAAGCAACACATCTAAGTTCATAACTATATAGTAACAACAAAGTATTTAAGCTTTTCGTATTTAACTTAGTATATTTTGTTGATTATGTTCACCACAACATTATATATAAGTATATACCAAAAGATAAAAACCTTTTTATAAGTTTCTAAGAATCAAGGCTATATGGAAAGAATTCATCCAGAGATAGAAGAACCTGTAAAAAATAAAACTACAAACCTTGATGTATTAATGAATCAAAGATTTTTTAATCCTTATTCGACCAGGGAAGAGTACAATATGCATTTAAATCGATTTTTAAAGTTACAATCAAGATTATTACTTCCTATATATGAATATTTAAATTCGAATCAAACAATTATAGATTTAAATGATATGATGAGTTTTTTTGCGGGAAGAAATGAATCTTTTAAATTTCCAAAAAAAACATTAGATAGTATAGTCGGGGCAACAAAAGGTATTCTTTGGGATTTTCTTCCTAAAGATTTTGTTTCTAAGATTGTACTATCTGAAGTTTTACCTGATTGGAAAAAATATGTCGAGACATCGACGATTTTAAGAACAAAAAAAGACTTATTTGGACATAGTATGTGGTGCGAAGAATTTGATTTTGAAGCTGACAAAATCCTTTTTATGTATCATCGAGAAGATAATGTATATAAAAAAACATTACTAAAGAAAGATTCATTTACAAATGAAGAAATGGCAGATATGACAAAAAAAGCAAAAAAGATATACGATGTTTTACTCTTTTCAGAATGCCTATATGGAATTAATTTTTTTGGACCAAATCCCATAGAACATTATTTGGAGCCATTAATTAGCATAATTGGAAGAATTGGCCCCGGAAGAATCAAAGAATTACCCAAAATAATAAAAGAAGGTGAAGTTGAAGGTTGGTTTGATACAAATGATTATGATTTTAAAATACTTTTTGCTGAAATTCCGTGGACTGAAGAAGAATTAATTGAATTTAGAAAAGAACAACCAAAATATAAAGACAAAAAAGTCGGGGATACTATAAGTTCTTGTTTTGATGGGTATACAATAAGTTATAGGGTTGGGTTTACTCGTGTAGAATTAAATAATATTTCTGAAAAGTATCACAAAGATATTAAAAAAGGCGATAAAATATATTGTATACTTGACGAGGGTGTTGTCTTAGGGAAATTGATGAGTATTGGTCTTTAAAATATAGTAATTACTTTTAAATTTACAATAAATATATAAATGACCTTGGACAAATTAATAGTATGGGCCTATAGCATAGCCTGGATGTCTTAGGACAGGGTTAATAGTGCGGCCGGCTTCGGACCAGCGTTTAAACAAACGTATGGGAAGTGACCGGTTAACTCCGGTTCGAATCCGGATAGGCTCGTTTTTAATTAAAAATATAAATTTGTAAATAATTTTATAAATAACTGGTTATTATAAAATAAAATGCCACTAGAAATACTTTTATTTGATTTAATTCCAGGTACTGATTTTCTTCATTTAATAGTTGATAAGCCTGAATTTGATATGAAGGAGTATCTTAATCCATATACGAATGAGCCTAAACAATATAGCACGATCAAAGATTTATTAACCGATGCTCATGATCATAATTGCGAATATCATATTCCTGGCACAGTATACCCACATATATTACCTATATTTAAAAGGAGTAAAGATGCTCCTGAAGAGAAATTACCTAGTGAAGGAATATTTGGGATATTAAAACCAACAAGTAATAAAAAAGTTATCTATGTAACATCTAAGTTTCCATTAGTATTACGTCATAAGGATTCTGAACAGTCTGTAGAAAGCCAAATATATGATTTAGTACAAGCTGCGGGTATGATTAATTGTTCTGCATGCTATATTGAGTTTCAAAATCCTGTAAAAGTATATAACTCTGAAGATGGGAAAGTTTTGAAAACATTTAAACTGCCTAAAGATGGATCTGGTAGACATTTATTATTATAATTTGATTATTTGTTCTAATACAATCAAAAACTTTAAAAACAAGCTATCAAATTGATTAATATATACTTATTACGGGTGATATCCATGGGAAAAAAGAAGAAGGAAAAAATTAAAAGAGTAAAAGATAAGACTAAAGTTGATGAAAGATTAAAATCAATTGCAGCCATTGAAGCTCCTGAAAAGAATGAGTTTAAAATGGAAAACGAAAATAAGATTGATAGATATCTGAAATTCAATAGATCTCCTAGAACAAAGCTTAATAAAAAAGTTGCGAATAGAATGGCTAATAAAAAATGAGCGTTCAAGAAGAATTAATTGAAGACCTTCAGTATGTTGAGAATAAACTTAAATCTGAAGAAGATCAAATCTTCAAAGCGTTCTGGGAAGGCCAAAGATATGCACTTTTACGTCTATTAAGAAATCACCACGATGAATACGATAATAAGTTTAAAGAATTCAAAGAAAAGTGGTGTGAGCTTGATAATAGATAAGCTTTTTATTTATTTTATTATTTCTTAGAAAAGATCATTTATAATGCTCAGGGTAATATTTTTTCATACAATCTAAGCACATTCCATGGGATATATTAATATTCATTTTTTCCAAGATTGTTTCAATAGGATGCCAATTCTCATTTTTATCTCTAACATCTTTACATGCAGCACACATTGGTATTATTCCGTTTACATCTGATATATTTTTGAAATAGTTTTCTGATTCAGCAATTTTTCTTGCTGTAATATCCATAAAAACACAATGGCTTTTTTTAAAATTGTTTTTAGAATCATACATGATAATTCCGTTGAATATTGTATAAATTGTTGAACCATCTTTTTTTATTAATTCATATTCAATATTATGCATTTTTCCAATTTCTTTGAAGATTGGAAATTTTTCAATGAATTTTTCTTTATATTCTTCAGTTAGAATATTACTAAAAGGAGTTCCGATAATTTCTTTTGTATCATAACCTAAATAAGTTAACCAGGTATTATTGACATCAGCTAAAATTCCTTTACTTGTTAGAGACTGATAAGCTACAGGAGCATGATGGAATAAATCTTCAAAATGTTTTCTTCTTCTTCTTAATCTCTTATTTTCTTTCTTTATATTTTTAGCTTGTATAATCAAAGCTTCATTTTTTTCTTCTAAATCTTTTATTCGCTGTTCAATATTATCCATATGTCTATGAATTTTATTGCACCGTTAGGTGTGTAGGGGTTTAATACCCGACCTTTAGGTCGTTTGTTTCTTGTTTTTAGTAGAAAAATTTAAGTTGCGGCTTCGCCACAGAATAATCTGCGGACGAAGTTGCGCTTTAATTTACATTCCCCAATGTAGTGTGAACTTTGTTTGCGGAGACAAACAAAATGAATAAAAAATTTACAACTTTAAAAACTTATTCCCATAAAATTGGTAAAAACTTTTGGCATCTTGAATTTGCAACAAAATATCGATATAAAATGTTTGGTAAATTTAAACAAAGAAATTTGATTTTGGCTGCAATAAGGAAAGTAGCAACTAAACATAAAATTAAAATTCATACTTTGGAAGCTATGTCAGAACATGTTCATATGTTAGTTTCGTTACCTCATAATATAACTGATTCAAAAACAATGATGTTGTTGAAAGGTGGTTCTGCTTATCTTTTTTTTAAAAATCATGAAAAAAGCAGATTAAGACTTCCACGAGGTCATCTTTGGAGTGCTGGAGGATGTGCAATAACTGTGGGATATAATGAATTTACAACAGTGGAAAAATATATTCAGAATCAGAAAACACATCACGCTACTGCATAGATACCCCGACCTTTAGGTCGTGGGAGTAGGTCATTTTATTTAAAAAACTAACTATTAATATAGAGGACTTTGATTAACCTCTAAAATTTTAGTTTTTTAATGATTTATTTATATACTAAATCAGAATTGTTTTTCCTAACTTATTCTGATTTGTATACCAACCATAAATAAAAAAAATAGTAATTATATTTATGGTTCAGTATATCAAAGTCCGCTATATAGGGTTTATCAAAACCCTCTATAATCTTTTATCAAAAAGAAAAATCAAATATTTTTTAACGACTCACTAATCTTTGATGCAACTGCAAAACAGCTGATATCAGAAATTAATTTATTATCAGAAAAAGTAACAATCAAAACATCATTCTTCTTGAAATGAAAAATGTCTTTTAGTATTTCAAAACTTTCAAGGTTATAATCACAATCAGGTAATTCTAATTTGTCTGAATATTTAAATATCATAGCACCATCTGCTTGATTTCTTATTGCTATATCTCTGAGGATATAATTTATTTTAGTATTTGAAGTGTCATGCAATAATATTGCAGTATTTTTTTTGTTTTTGAATAGGTTTAATTCTAATTCGTTTTTGATAACAATGTTTTTATTTATTTCATCAATTAATTTTTGCCCTTTTTCACTATATTTATGACCTTTATTGCTAGATAGAATAAGGTCTCTGTTGTTTAATATTTCAAGTAATCTTCTCATTACACCTTCTCCAATGTTTAAGAATTCAGAAAGATTAGCTCTTCCAGGATATTTCTGTAAGTAATAGAAAGTACGTATTAAGTTGATATCATCAAAATCTATATACATAATTATCCAAAACTTTAAATATTATATTAATGTTTCTGCTGGATATGGTATCCAGCAAGCGTAATGGGGTTTTTTATGGTGAAATGATTCAACCAGAGAATGCTGTGTTTATGATGTTTCAGACTGCGAAAAATGACCCATTTGTCCAGCAGAATACAAAGGGATTCATAATTAACTCTATGTTTTTGGCTTTTGTTGTATTTTTTCTTAAATTTGCATTTGCTGAAATTTTGCCTTCAATATTTCAAGTAATTGGTATTTTGGGAATTTCTTTTCTTTCAATTCTATTCATTTTAAGATTTATCAGAGTTCATAATACAAATATTGTAAGAAGACCGATAAAGGGATTTTTCCATTCAATCTTTTTGTTGTCGTTATTTATCATTCTATTAGGTGTATTTTAGTGTTTACAAAAATATTAGGACTAGGTGACATGTATGTTGTTTTTGCAATGCTATTAAGCCCATTTCTGCCTCTAAAAGCTATGCTCTATGCTGCTGGGTGGTTGATTCTAAAAGGAGGCATGTTTGCATTTGGTGGAGATATTGCGAGCTTTATTGATATTGGATGTGGTTTGTATATGGTTTTTTTTGCATTTGGATTATCAATTACTTTTGTAAGCATTGTTGTTGCATTATATTTGAGTCAGAAATTTATGATATCGTGGTTGTGAATTTCTATAGAATTAAACTAACTTTGACAACTCTTTTTTTGATGTAAACCTAAATCACGATTGCTTACAAAACACATAAAGTGTTTTTCTGAACATTTATCATAAAAATTTAAAATTTTATTGCTACTTTTCGGATAATCTATCATCATTATTAATTTGTTATCCCTTTTTATCTCATCTAAAATATTTAATGTTTTTTCTCTATGTACATGATCTTGATAATTATTATCGTTAAACCAAGTGTCTTCTTTCCCGACACCATCAATAGCATTTTTATATTTTACGTAATCATATAATTCAAGTGCGTTTTGTCCAATTATTAATGCATTTGGATTAAGCGCTTTTACATGAACGCTAATTTGATGTACAAAATCAAGCATTTGAAATTTTGCTGTATCAGTCTCAAATTCTTCATATGCATCAATTTTATCCAAGTAAATGCCATCATATCCTTTAATAATTATTTCAGTTACTTTTTCTAAGATTATTTGTTGCCAATCGGAATCCCAATATTTTACATTATAATTTCCAGGCCAATTTTTATTCTCTTCTAACACAAAAGGAAGATTGGAGCGCCAATAATCTCTATAATCTTCAGCTTCTCCTATTGATAAATAAGAAAGTATTATCTTGTTTTCGCTTAATTTCCTTATTTGTTCTTTTGTAAATTCAGAATCATCAATATCAATGATTACAATATCAACATCTAAATTTAATAAATTATCAAAATCAGTATTTTGTAATTGGTAATGGAAAGATTTTGGCTTCTTTAATTCTATAATTTCTGGTTCAATTACTTCTTTTTTAACATTTTCTTCTATAGTTATTACTTTCATTTCTGATGGATCTATTCTGGTAACATCTACTTCGTGTGCACAACCTGCAAGAAATAATAGTAATCCTAAATTCAAAAACATTAACATTATCAATAATTTTCTCATATTTAGTTTAAATATATTGAATTATATAAAAATTTACCAAACACTTATAAATGAACTACACTTATTAGGTTATATTATAATGTGAGGTTAAGAGGAAGGTACTAGATACTTTTTCTCGATTAATAAAAATGAAATTTGAAGAACTTGGCATGATAGAGCCTATTTTAAAAGCTATCAAAGAAAAAAATTTTGAACAACCAACAGAGATACAAGAAAAGACTATCCCGCTTGTTATAGCAGGAAAAGATGTTATAGGTGGAAGCGCTACAGGTAGCGGAAAAACTTTAGCTTTTGCCACTGGTATTATTCAAAATTCTACACAAGGTGAAGGAATACAAGCATTAATTCTTGATCCAACAAGAGAATTAGCTATGCAATCTGCAGAAGCATTAAAAGAATTTTCAAAATATAAAAAATTGAAGATTACAACTATTTATGGAGGAGTTAGTATAACTCCACAAATGTATAATTTAGAGACTGCTGATGTTGTTATTGGAACTCCAGGAAGAATTTTAGATCATTTGTCTAGAGGAACAATGGATTTATCCAATGTAAAAACTTTAGTTCTAGATGAAGCTGATAGAATGCTTGATATGGGATTTGTTGATGATGTTGAGAAAATAATGCAAGCTTGTCCAAAAGAAAAACAAACTTTATTATTTTCAGCAACAATTAGTGAAGAATTATTAAGGATACAAAATAAATATATGAATGATCCTGTTAAGGTTAGCGCTATAAGTCATGTTGATCCAACAAAACTAACACAGGTTTATTACGATGTTCCTGAGAACATGAAATTTAGTTTGCTTGCTCATTTACTAAAAGGAGAAAGTCGAGGACTTGTTATGGTTTTTTGTAATACAAGAAGTACTACTGACTTTGTCGAGAAGAATCTTAAAGTTAATGGCATACATGCAACAGCAATTCATGGTGGATTAACACAAGCAAGAAGAACAAAAATTATGGAATTATTCCATTCGAAAACTGCTCAAGTATTAATTTGTACTGATGTTGCTGCAAGGGGACTTGATATTCCTGGCGTTACTCATGTCTACAATTATAATATTCCAAACGATACCACTCAGTATATTCACAGAGTTGGTAGAACTGCAAGAGCGGGAGAAGAAGGAAAAGCTGTTAGTTTAATCTCAGAAAGAGACTATGATAATTTTTCAAGACTTTTTAGAGACTTTGATGTAACTATTCCAAAACAGGAAAGACCACAAGTTGAAAGAGTTAAGATTGTTAGAACTCAAGAAAGAAGAGAAAAGAGTGGATTTCAAAGACAAAGAAGAAGATATTAATTTTTTTATTTTATTTTTTCTTATTATATTTTTGTTAATGATTGTAGTAGTATAATGTTTTTTGAAAAAAAGAATGTTATGTTTATTCCTTAGTTTTCATTTATATTAACCCAAACAACTTTCCTATAAATAATAAATATAACAGGAGAAAACCTGCACCTTCAAATTTACTTATGCTTTTATCTAAAATTGAAACTGTAAAAATCAAAGTCGCTACAATCATGAATGGCATTGCTAATGTTATGATATTTGCTGGCACAATTAATGGAGCAATTAAAGCCGGAATTCCCATTACCATAAATGAATTAAAAATAGTACTTCCAATGATATTACCAAGTGCAATATCATAATTGCCTTTTC
>CAYZMD010000067.1:0-8179 GCA_964479425.1 uncultured Methanosarcinales archaeon
TTAGAAATTTTAATGTCTTTAGTGGATTTGTATTTCATATTTTTAATTATTAAATATATTATTTATAAGGTTTTCTAATAATAAAAATCTTCTTCATTAAATTCTTCTTTTTGTTGCTTTAATTGTGCTAATACAGGACTCTCTATTTTGTGTTCTTCTAAAAGCTTACCATATGCTTGAATGAATATTCCCTGAGGCACTACAAGGCCTGTACTAACAAAAACATTTGCTAAGTTAAAACCAATTTCTTGCATATCTCCTTTTGGCTTATAATTATATAATTGTCTTAAAGTATATGTATTAAGAAATCCCTCATTCATCTGAATTGAAATATTTCGATTACTTTTCGTTACAGAATTATTTTCAAAATCAATGATTATATTATCTTTCATGAAAGTTTTTTTCTCTTGATTAAAACCATAATTTTTTAGATGGATTTTAAGCAAATTAGTTATTATTTTTTTGAAATCATGATTTTCTTCTACTTCTGCCTGAATATTTTCTATTTGTTCAAGATGATGAACTCTTCCAAGATATTTTAAAGTTTTTTGCCTGCTGCCTTTTTTTCTCTTTTTCCAAGCATTTTCAACTAGATATGCATACTCTTTATTCTTTATTCTCTTAATTCTTACAAAAGGCATAATACAAAATGAGAAGAAATAGTATATAAAATTATTGTATGTAGTAAAGAAATGTATAAATAGACTGTTCTTATCTTTTCTTTTATGAAAGAGTCTACACTCCTAAAAGTTGCTTTGATTATATTTATTTTTGGAACTATTACATTATATTTATTTGCAGGAAAGATTGATGTTCAAGAGAGCACAATTGATAAGATTACTTCTGAATATATTGACAAGCAGATAAAGATTAAAGGGTATGTTGCGTCTTGTAATGATATGGAGAAAGTTGCCTATATTAAAATTGCTCAACCACAATTAATAGATATTGTTGTCTTTAAGAATTCTGCACTTGAGATAAAAGAAAATGATTATATTGAAGTTACTGGAAATGTAGATGAATATAATGGAAAATTGCAGATTATTGCTAATGAGATTAATCTTCGTGAGTAGATAATAAAATTGTATTGTAAGAATTAAAGGGGAAATAAGATATGCTATGTTTCAGTTCTGTAGAAATTCATGATGCACATACATTTAACAATAATATTTATATAATACTATGAATTAGACAACACTATGTTAAAGAACAAGCCAAAAGTTGGTCTTTGCATATGTACATATGATCGGAAAGATAGTCTTGAAAAATGTATAACAACATTATTTCAAACAACTAAGCATATTAAAAATTCTTATTATCTTGTAGTTGATGATTGCTCATCCGATAGTACAAAAGAATTCCTTGAAACTTTTAACAAATCTAATCCTAAACTTAACTACAACATCAAACAAAAAAACAGAGGGTATGTGGATTCATTCAATATGTCTCTTGATATGGCAACAAAAGAAGACTGCGATGTAATATTTGTAATAAATGATGATATGACTTTTAAAAAAACTGGATGGGTTGAACTTTACCTTGAAGCAATCGAAAAATCAGGAATACAGCACTTCAACTTTATGGATGGAAGAAATGTTGTAGGCAGAAGGGATATAGACAACATCACTATAACATATCATCCATGGGTAAGAGGGTGTATAGAAATAATCACAAAAGATATGTATGAATCAATAGGGGGCTATAATCCCAAATTTCACGGAACAGGATGCATGGATACAGAATACTCAGATAGAGCAATTCTGAATGGCTTTACTGATGATTCACTTAAAAATCTTATAGAAAATAAAAACATAAGTTATGGAAATTTCATAATGGGATTTTGCGCAGATGTTAAAAAAAGCAGAGATTATATATTTGATCCTCATCCGAATATGGGAATAATAAGCACAGATTCAAACTTTAGTTCGAGCAGGGAAGCAGCAATTGCAACACTTAGGCACTTTAGGATATCCAATGGATTCTATAATCACAAGAAAAAAAAAAGAATGATTACTTTGTGCTATCACCAAATATCAGGCGGAAACGCAAAAGTTGACAAGATTGCGGGATTTACAGAACAAAATAATTTTAGGAACCATATAAGATTCATGAAATTATTAGGATATCAATTTATTGAACCAAAACAACTGCTTAATCCAGAGAATATTCCTGATAATTCTGTGTTGATTACTTTTGATGATGGATATAAAAATAATTATATCAATGCGTTACCAATACTAAAAGAAGAAAACGTCAAAGCATTGTTATTCTTGACAACAGGGTATGTTGCATCAAATAAAATAAAAGGTTATGAACTATTAACATACATGATTAAAGAAAAAAAAATTAGTGATGTCATAGAAACATATAGCAAAATTGCTGCAAATAATAACATTCCAGATTTTACAGAAAATTTGACAGAAGCTGCATTCAGGATGCATTTTAGGTCTGACCTTACATTAAATCAACAAAGATATGTTGCCGAAACTCTTGCAAATAAATTCAACTTCAAGGTAGACCAATCATTTCTTAATGAATTATATTTATCATGGTCAGAAATAGACAAAATGAAAGACAACTTTGAATTTGGAGCACACTCTGTTAATCACCCATTGCTATCTCATTTGGATGATAAGCAAGCATGTTTTGAGATTGAACAATCGAAAAATATTCTAGAACAAAAATTAGGCCAAATCGATTGGTTCGCCTATCCTTATGGTTATCCAAATTCATTTAGTCACCGAGAAATTGGATACTTGCAAAAATTAGGATTCAAGGGAGCATTCACAACATTACCCATGCATACATCAATACCAATTATTAATCAATATGCTATCGGAAGATACAGCATAGCAAATGAGAGTACTAAAGATCTAATAACCTATATGTGTCTAAACGTGTGAAGCAATATGGAAGAACTAAAATCAAAAATGATAAAGAGTATTGAAGATTTACAAGAGCCTTATAAAGAAAATGAGATAACAAAAGTAAAACAAAATGAATTTAATATATTAATTGCATCTGCACTAGAATTCCAGGCAGAAAATACAAATGCAATATCTACAATATTTTATGATCTTTATTCCCGTCCAGACATAAGCGTATCTGAACTAATTTCTAGCCACAATTTTACAAAAAAAAAGATAAAAGATATATTTAGAAAAATAAAAAAATCAGAAACACTACAATACATACTAGATTCTCATCCTATACACGGAAACTTTTTTCATAAGATGAAAAGCTTTCTAGATAATATAACTCAGATTGAGAAAATGATAAAAAATGAACCAGCATTTCCATTGTATATAGAAATGCATCCATCAATTAAATGCAATTCAAAATGTGATTTCTGTTATAGTAAAGATCATTGGTTTTATGAACAGATAAAACAAGGAATGAAACCATTAAGCATAGAAGCATGGACCAAGATTATAAATGAATGTGCAGATAATGGTACCAAAAAGATACTACCAGTTGGAGGACTTGAACCATTAATGGCAATGGATAAATTTATTGCAATTATTAACACAGCACATAAAAGAAACTTAGATACTCTTGTTTTTACTAATGGAATCAGCTTTGATCCATTAAATAAAGAACTTATAGATGCAATCTTAAGAAAAGGATCGTATTTCCTAAGTATAAGATCTATTTATCAGAAAACATATACTGAAATAACAAATACATCACCATTGGATTTTAAGAATTCGATAGATGGCATAAAATTTTTAGCAAAAGAAAAGAAAAAACGCGATGCTATAACAACATTAGGATTTGCGTTCTTTATTAAGTACAATAATTATCACGAACTGCCAATAATACTTAATCTTGCTAGGGAAATAGGTATTGATGAAGTGGGATTAAGCTGCGATAACTTATCAATTCTTCCAGGTTTCAAAGAAAATCAATATGCTGAGCTCAAATATTTGTTAAGAAAACATGTGACAAATGAAAAAGGAAGAATATTTGATGGTTTAAAGATAACACTAAATGATACACTAAGAAAATTAGCATATCCTTATGATAAAATCCCTGAAATATATAATTATAAATTAAAGAAACCAAAATCATGCAAGAATTGGTATATTAAAGCAGCAATAGATCCTTTTGGTAATTTTTATAATTGCTGTCTTCTTTCTCAGCCAGGCATCTCAATTTTACCAAATATCAAACCGCTTGGAACTATAACTAATAATATGCCTTTGTCTGAAATAATCAATAAAATAAGAAATAAAGAGATAAAGACATCAGAATGCCTGAAATGCAATCCATCAGAATACAATGGATTAATAGCTTTTGAAAAGCTTAAGAAAGATTTAGAATCAGGAATCGAATTAAAAGATCAGCCGTATAGCACAAAATAAGGAGTGTTGAGAAAAATATGAAAGGTTTTAGTTTATCCCTTAAAACTTAACTTTCAATGATCCTAAAAGACCATCTAAAGCTAATAAAAAGTCAAATTTGCACTGTAATTATTTTTGCCAATAGTAGTTTATTCTTACCGTAATCATATTTGCTATAGCTTTTAGTCCATTTATTGTTTCATAACCTTTTTTTGATTTTTCAGTTTAGTTTGATGAAACCATATATACTGTTTACTCCTTATGATTTAGAAAATTTAAAAGTTCCCGCACTTTTCTCCATACTCGTTTTATTTAGAAATACTATTTATCTTCTCAACTAATTCTGGATTAATGTAATGATGAATTGTAACATTATAATTTTCTTTCCAAGTATTATCTTTCTTATCAAATCTTCTATGTCCTAATTTCTCTGCAACTGATAATAAAAAATCTTTGACTTCAGCTTTAGTTGCTTTTTTATGAGATTTAAGAAAAATATTTGCTTGACTGGTTGCAAAATACGATCTGACAATATGCGGATAAAATTCCTTTCCACAGTATTTCTTAAATGCATGTTTAAAATGTACATCTGTCAATGGGTGTCCTGTTTTAGATATAAAAACAAAAGTTTTTGTCTTGCTTAATAAAATCTTTAATCTATTAATATATGATTTAGGAAATTTTTCTTCTAATTTTAGAGGTACGCCATCTTTTGCAATATAATTAAAAATTACTTTGTTGCCTTTTATTGAAATATCTTTTTTCTTCAAGGTTGTCAATCCTTTATGACCATGCGCTTTATAGTAGATTTCATTACCTATTCTCATATATGTTTTCAAAAGCGTATACATTGGAATTGCTAAATCATCATTTTTATTTCTTAATGATTTGATTACATTCTTTTCCAATAAAGGATATACCTTACCAAATTGTTTTACTTTTTTGTATTTATTTTGTACTGCATGCTGTCTTTTATCAATATCATAGATATAACAATAGCCTGAAGGATTCTCGTAAATTACGTCCCAATGGTCGTTTGATTTTTGATCGTGAATTGTTAAATTCTTAGCAAACAAAGAGTAAGCGCCAGTTAATTTCTGATTGTTTGGCAATACGGTTATTCTTGCGCCTTTTGATTTATTGTCTTTAGACAAAGCGCCTTTGAAAAATTTTGGATTCTTTTTATCTATCAATAGATCAAGATTATTATGTTTAGAAAATAAATTGATTACTTGTAAAGCATTGTTTGTTTGTTTAGTTGTTTTCTTCCAAGAAGATTTAGTTTTTTCATAAGGTTGTAAATCTTTTACCTTGATTCGAATTGTTCCAACTTCTATCTCTTTTCTTACGTTTTTCATTATCTTAGATATAAATTTATATTTGATTATTTAAATATTGTTATAGAAATAAAACCATTACAAAAATATAATTAAAATAATATACTTTGATTTTATCTAATTTTGAAGTTAAATATATAAAGTTCTAAAAGTTATTTTTTTAAATGGACGAAATTGAATTAAAATTCTTGAATGTTAATGTTGAAGAAATTAAAAAAAAACTAAATAAATTAGGTGCAAAATTAAAATATGATGCAAAAATAGAATCACACCCTTTTTTAGCAGAAGGATTTCATAGCTCTAATTCTAATATGAAATACTTAAGAATTAGAAAAATTAATGATAATATTAAAATTACATATAAAGATCCTGCAGAAAATTCCTATATGTCAATAAGAAAAGAAATAGAAATAGAAGTAGATAATTACAATGAAGCAATAAAATTAATTGAAAAACTTGGATTTAAAAAAGGCGCAATTTCTAAAAAACATAGAATTCATTATGAATTTGAAAATATTCATTTTGAACTTGACACATTAGAAAATATCCCAACATACTTAGAGATTGAAACTCAAAATAAAGAAGATATGAAAAATATTTGTATAAAACTAAATTTAGACATTTTAAATGGTAAAAAAGGTACAATTGTTGAAATATTACCAGAGATGTTTAATAATTAACCATTCTCAGAAAGAGTTGTAATATCTGTTCCTAAACGCTTTAATACATTGTCTTGATATCTTCCTTTTGCCACATAGAGTTTACTTAAATTAAGATATTCTTCTTTAAGTTCATCAAGCGTTGGTACTGGTTTGTCCTTAAGCAAATCAAAGATTGCCGGGAAACGTACAGCAGCCCTTCCAATCATAACACCAGAAACACCTATTTTTTTAAACTCGTCAATCTGTTCTTTTGAATTAATATCGCCATTTGCAATGATTGTTTTTCCTGTTGCAACACAATCGCCATAGACTGATTGATCTGCAGGTGCTTCATAATGTTCTTTGCCGTGTCTTGAATGTATGATAAAAAAATCAGCATCAACAGAATTTAAAAGATTCAAATATACTTTTTTAGATTTTTCATATTGGTTTGCTCCAAGTCGCAACTTAATGCTGCAAGAATAACCTTTGCTTTTTACAAGTTCAACCAAACGTTTTGCCTTTTCTATACGTTTCATCTGAGCGCAGCCCATACCAAGACGTAATATCTGATGTGCTGGACAACCCATGTTAAAATTAATACCCTTAAATCCTTTTTCAGGGACATACATATCAAGAAATTTTTTTAATTCAGATTCTTTTAATGCTACAAGTTGTATAATAGTGGGGGTTTCACCTTTAATTGCAATCTTATCCCATGCAACCTTATTTTTTTGGATAAGAGATGAAACTTTAGTCATTTCAGTAAATGTAATGTCAGCGCCATGATTATAACAAAGTGTTCGAAGAGCATTATCTGCATTATCTTCAATTGGTGCCAACATATACTGAAACATAATATGACATGTAGCGCTAATGCTTAAATAGTTATCTGTGTAAATGAGGATATAATGATATGGAGGGTTTTGATAAACCCTATATAGCGAACTTTGATATATTAATAAATTACCAAGAACACACGCTTTGGAGGTTAATCAAAGTTCTCTATATTGTAAATAAAAAACACATACAAAAAATACGAGAATATATCTTTCAAACCACATCACTTCTAAAACAGAAAATGAGTATGACAAGCTCATTATAAAAGTTACATTACAATATCAAGAAAGTGGTAGTCAATATATTCTAATAATACCTCATAAAAATATTATAATAACAGGGTGGAGAAAGAGCCAGTTAAAATAAAAAAACATATTATCAAGAAGAAAAAAAGTAAAGCTGAATTGGAAAATTTAGAAGGAAAAATGGGCGAAGGAGTAAAATATTTTTTTTAACCAAAAAGCTTATAAATTAGTTTAACAAATATGTTACATATGGCACAAAAAGATTACAATTTGGAAATTGTTCGACTCTTACTAAAAAACAAGAGTCACATTAGGGATATTGCAAATAAACTTAACATAAACCACATGATGATTGTCAGAAAAATGAACACACTAACTGAGGGGAATGTAGTAGATTTCAAACAAGAAGGTAAAAACAAGGTTTATTTCATTAAAAAAACTGTTGAAGCAAGAATGTATGTTCTTATTGCTGAACACTATGCTCTTATCCAAACTATTAAAAAATATCCTGGTTTAAGAAATATTATCGGGAAAATTCAAAAAAATAAAAAGATTAATTTAGCGATTATTTTTGGTTCTTATGCTAAATGGAATGCAAAGAAAGAAAGTGATATTGATATTTTTGTTGAAACAACAAGTAAAAACATAAAAAAAGAAATAGGTTTTCTGGATTCAAGGATAAATGTTAAAATTGGAAAATACAATCAAAATAATCTCTTAATTAAAGAAATAGAAAAAAATCACCTTATTTTGAAGGGGGCAGATATTTACTA
>CAYZMD010000068.1:0-8005 GCA_964479425.1 uncultured Methanosarcinales archaeon
CTTGACAAACTTGTGAAGAGCATCCTCCAATTTTACAACCTTCATTAGATTTACACTTTGCATTTGTTGAAGTTCCACAAAAATCACTTTCTTCAGATTTAATATTTTGAGAATCATCTATTGCTATAATATCTTCTTTAATATTATCTTCAATAGCTTCATCTTGTTTATTATTAATGTTTGTATCAATAATAAGATTATTATCTATATCATCATTAGTTGAATCTTTATTATTGGAAACATCATCACTAATTACATTATTATCAATAACACCATTATTCACATCAGTAACAGTAGATGTACAACCCACAAGTAAAATCAACATTATTATCAATATTTTCTTCATAAATCATAAATCAAACTCTGAATATAAAAACTTTTCTAACATTTAATGAAAGAATTAATAATTTTAGTAAGAACACTAAAGAATCAAAATAGAAAGGGTTTGCTAAAAATTTTGAAAAACAATAAAAGATGTATATAAAAATAAAAATTTGAGTTATTCAATTAATCTAAACATCAACCATTTCGATTTCGATGTTCAAACCTTCAGGAATAGGAACTCTCATAACGAGCCTTAATGCTCTTTCGTCTAATCCTAAATCAATTAAACGCTTATGAATTCTCATTTCATATTTTTCCCAAGAAGCCTTTCCTTCACCAGAAGGTGCTTTTCGTGTAGTCAACTTTAATTTCTTAGTCGGCAGAGGAATTGGTCCTCTCATATTTACACCAGTCTTCTCAGATATATCCTTAATGCTTTTACAAATAGCATTGATCTTGTGAATTTCTGTACTTGCTAATTTTATTCTTGCTTTTTGCATTTTTTTACCTCATGACAAATTTGAATTCGTCATGTTTTTTTATAAATTTTAAATAAAATAAAATAAAAAACTATTTTACATAGCTTTTTTCTTTAAATCGATGCACATTCCTGCAGCAACTGTTTGACCACTATCTCTGATAGCGAATCTACTCATCTGTGGAATTTCACTTTGCTTCTCAATGCACATTGGCTGAATCGGTCTGATTCTAACAATTGCAGCGTCACCATTCTTAATGAAATCTGGATTTTCTTCCAAAACTTCACCAGTTGCAGGATTAAGCTTTTTCTCAATTGCTACAATTTGACATGCAACCTGTGCTGTATGGATGTGGAAAACCGGAGTATAACCAACAGTAACAACACTTGGGTGATTCAATACAACTAACTGAGCTGTAAATTCTTCAGCAATAGTTGGAACATTGTCTGCATGACCTAGAACGTCTCCTCTTGCAAGATCCTTTTTACCAAAGCCTCTTACGGAAAATCCTACATTATCTCCAGGTTCAGCCTGTTGATATTGTTCGTGATGCATCTCGATTGTTTTAACTTCTCCTGTGATACCTTTACCTTCTCTACCAGGAACAGCTGTAACTTTATCATTAACTTTCATGATACCAGTTTCAACTCTACCAACTGGAACAACTCCAATACCTGTGATGTTATAAACATCCTGGATAGGAACTCTTAATGGTAATCCTGTTGGTTTGTCAGGTGGGGTTAATTTATTAATTGCTTCTAATAATGTCTCGCCTGTATACCAAGGCATGTTTTCTGATTTCTTAACAACGTTATCGCCTTTTAATGAAGCCATTGCAATAAATGGAATTTCAGCAGGTTTAAAACCAACACTTGCTAGTAATGTACTAACTTCAGCTTTAACTGAATTGTATTTTTCTTCTTTCCAATCTACACCAGAAATATCCATTTTGTTAATACCAATAATCATTTGACTAACGCCTAATGTTTTTGATAAGAATACGTGCTCTTTTGTTTGTGCGTTAACTCCATCGTTAGCAGCAACAACTAAAACAGCAGCATCTGCTTGTGAAGCACCAGTTATCATATTTTTAATAAAATCTCTGTGCCCAGGAGCATCAATTACAGTGAAGAAATATTTGTCTGTCTCAAATTTCTTATGAGCCAAATCAATTGTAACTCCTCTTTCTTGCTCTTCTTTAAGATTATCCATAACAAAAGCAAACTCAAATCCGGATTTACCTAATTCAGCTGCTTTTTCTTTTAATTTTCTCATTGTTTGTTCGTCAACTGTACCAGCGTCGAACAATAATCTACCTACTGTAGTTGATTTACCGTGATCTACGTGTCCAATAAACACGAGGTTAATATGTATTTTATCTTTAGCCATTTTGTCTTTTCCTCCGTTTTTAACTTATAAATGTTATACATCTCGGAATTTTGTGAATGTATTTAAAGCTTTCTGTTGTGTTAACAGAAAACTATGGGACTCAGTGACGTAACTTTCTGTTCTGTTGACAGAAAAGCTAGGTGCGTTAATGACGTAATTCCCTATTATTTAGAGGGATTTTACGCCAGTGACACCAACCTTATTATTGCGCATCACTTAATCCTTTCCGATCTCGTATTTGTTTTGTAATTTTGTCTTGTAATTCGCCAGGTAATCTTTCAAAAACCTGATCAATCAATGAAGATGTTCCTCTTCCACATGTTGCTGATCTAAGGTCGTTACTCCATCCAAACATTTCCCCAACAGGAAGTTTTGCTCTAATTGTAACCATAATACCTTCTTGTTGCATATCAAGTAATTGTCCTCTCTTGTTACTAACTAACTTAGACATATCACCCATATTGTCAACTGGGCCTTCAATCAACTGAATCTGTAGTGGTTCGAAAAGTACTGGAGTTCCAGTTTTCATTGCAGCTCTAATACCTTCTCTAACAGCAGGATAAACCTGTGCAGGACCTCTATGGATTGTATCTTCGTGTAATTTCATATCTTTAAGCACTACTTTAACACCTAAACAAGGTTCTCTTGCTAATGGACCTGCTTTCATTACATCTTCAAACATGTCTAAAATCATTTCAATTACTTCTTGCAAATGAACTTGACCTTTTGTCTCATCAACAAAAATATTTCCTTCAAAAATGTCCTTAACTTTTGGAGCTAATTTTGAATTCATTCCAAGTTCAACTAAAGCATCTCTGATTCCTAAATCCTTTTTCTTAATTCTTCCTGCTGGGATTGTCTTCTCTTTGATTGCTTTAAAAATTGCAGGTTCTAAAGGCTCTACAACGAAATAAAACTTATTGTGTTTATTTGGTGACTTTCCTTCTGCTTCCTGAGAAGCCTTAAAGATAGTTTCTCTATATACTACAATAGGAGGACTTGTCTTAACTTCTACACCTTTTTCACTTTTAATTCTATTCTCGATAACTTCTAGATGTAATTCACCCATACCATGCATTAAGTGTTCTCCTGTTTCTTCATTAATCTCAATCTTAACTGTTGGATCTTCTTTTGAAACCATTCTTAATACTTCAATTAATTTAGGTAAATCGCTTGGTTTTTTAGCTTCAATTGCTTTTGTTACAACTGGATCAAATATATGACTGATTGCTTCAAAAGGTTCTGCTGGATGTAATGTTATTGTTTCTCCAGGATATGATTTAACTCCTGCAATACCAATAATATTTCCCGCAGGAACATCGTCGACAATTTCTCTTTTTGCTCCATTATAAATAAATACTTGCTGTATTCTTGCATTCTGTTTAGCTCTATTCAAATAAGCTTCTGTACCTTTTTTCATAGTTCCTGAGAATAATCTTCCTGCTGAAATTTCTCCTGCTTGAGGATCTACAACAATCTTAATTATACAGAAATACAAAGGTCCATTAGGATCACAAGTAGTTAAAGATTTACCATCTTCACTTTCAAGATCTCCTCTCCAAATTTTTGGAATTCTATAAGCTGAAGAAACAACTGGATCTGGTAAATGATCAACAACCATGTTTAAAACAACTTCGTGAATTGGTGCTTTTTTTGCTAAAGCCTTGATTACATCTTGATCGTTTGATGCATATGCGTCAATAATATCTTTAAAAGTTATATTTCTCTCTTTCATGAAAGGAATACTTAAAGCCCAATTATGAAAAGCACTTCCAAAAGCGACACTACCTTCAACAACATTAGATTGCCATTTGTCTCCATATTCTTCCTCAGCAATATTTTTTATTAGCTTATTAACTTCTGTAATAATTTTAATAAATCTTGCTTGCATCTGTTCTGGAGTTAATTGTAATTCTTTGATTAGTCTATCAACCTTGTTAATGAACAAAACTGGTTTAACTCTTTCTTTCAAAGCTTGCCTTAAAACTGTTTCAGTTTGTGGCATAATTCCTTCTGAAGCACAACATAATACGATAGCACCGTCAACAGCTCTCATAGCTCTTGTAACGTCTCCTCCAAAATCAACGTGACCAGGAGTATCAATTAAATTAATTAACCATTCTTTTTCTTTGAATGTGTGAACCATTGAAACTGAAGCTGAATCGATTGTGATTCCTCTCTCTTGCTCGTCCTCGTGAAAATCCATAACACAGGCTTTTCCTGCTAAATCTTCACTCATCATTCCTGCTCCCGCAAGAAGATTATCGGAAAATGTTGTTTTCCCGTGATCAATATGCGCGCAAATAGCGATATTTCTGATGTTACTAGGATTCTTCATAATCCTTGTAACTTTGTCAACCATTTTTTCTCCCATTTTTTTAAATCCTCCTTAAAATCTTTAAATTAATTATAATACCACTTCTGTAGCTGTCATGATTAATTTTTATTTTCTTATCTCTAAAAGTTTATCCTCAACAATTTAATTTGTTTAATACCTCTTGACAATCTTTAATAATATGAGCTTTAGTATCTGTAATGTGTAAATTTCCATCAATTTCCACACGTAGACCTTTCTCACTATAGTATTGTATTAATAAACTAGTCTGATCATTATAGACTCTTAATCTTTTTTCAATAACTTCTGGCATTTCATCAGCTCTCTGATAAAGTTCGCCTTTACAATGATCACAAACAGATTCTTGTTTTGGTTTCATGTTTAGTATATGAAAAATTGATTTACAATCTCTGCAAGTTCTTCTACCAGAGAGTCTTTGAATTATTACTTCTGGAGAAGCAACAAAATTAAGTACAATATCAATCTTTGTCATGCCTTCAAGTTCTTTTGCCTGAGTCAAAGTTCTTGGGAATCCATCGAGCATAAAACCTTTTTTACAGTCTGCCTCTTGAATTCTTTTTTTTAACATATCAATTGTTATTTCATCAGGCACAAGCATGCCTTTATCCATGTACTCTTTTGCTTTTATTCCTAATTCTGTATTCTGTTTTATATTTTCTCTAAACAAATCTCCAGTAGATATATGAGCAATGCCGTAGATTTTTTTCAATCTACTTGCATATGTACCTTTACCTACACCTGGTGAACCTAATAATACGATGTTCATCAGTGCATCACCTTCCAAGCATGTTTATCATAATCATATATCTCAGATTCAGAAAACCATAATGGAATTTCATTATTTGCTTCTTCTTTACTTCCAGAAGCATGTACAAGATTTCTTAACGGTCGTTTAAGATTGTCTGCCATCTCATAAGATTCTATAGTATAATCTCCTCTTATAGTTCCTATGGCTGCACTTCTAGGTTCTGCCGGACCAACTATTTTTCTACCAATCTCAATCGCATGATAGCCTTCAAAAACAATCGCTACAATTGGACCTTCAGTCAAATAAACTTTAAGCCAACCTTTAACTCTTGCTGCAATTTCTTCATCAGTTTCTGTAATGTCTTGTCCTTTTTCAGCAGCTGCTTTTCTTGTATTAGTTGCTAATTTTTTAATCCATTCTTCTGTCATTACATAATGTTTATCTGCTAAATCCTCTGTTGGAAGAGTTAATTTCATTGCTGCAATCTTTAAACCTTTTTGTTCAAATCTTTTAATTATCTCTCCTACTAATCCTCGTTGAACACCATCGTGTTTAACAAGAATCAAAGTTCTATCAATCATTTCTTAGCACCTTTTCTGCTAAGTGAACTCCATTTTGTATTAAGCGGCTTTCTTCCTAATTTAATTAAATTTTTCTCACATTTCATAGAACATAAATGAATTATTTTACCGTCAGTCTTCACTAGAATTTTTCCAGTGCCTCTTGCGATTGATAATCCACAAAAATTACATTTTGCCATATTACATCACCTAAATGTTTCCTCTGCCTTTCTTACCTAGTGGCTTTGCTTCAATCTCAGTTTCTCTGAGCATAAGTATGTCTCCTTTTCTAACAGGGCCTTTAACATTCCGTCTAAGAATCTTATCTTTATCCCTGCCTTCAAGAACCTTGCATCTTACCTGAACAGCTTCTCCTCGAGTACCAGTTCTTCCTATAACTTCATCAACAGTTGCAGGAACAGCATAACTAAAGTTTGCTTTACCTTTATCTTCAGATACTGTTGGTTTACCTTTCTGAGCCATCTTTATTCACTCTTCTCTTCCTTAACTTCTTCTTTAGGTTCTTCTTTTACTTCTTCTTTAGGTTCTTCCTTAACTTCTTCCTTAGGTTCTTCTTTTACTTCTTCTTTAGGTTCTTCTTTTTTAACAACAGGTTCTGGCATATTAAATTCTTTTAGAACTTTTTTAGCATCTCCCTCTTCAGTAATAGCAACAGCAACTGTTGGAACATCAAGACCAGCAGCAGCGCCTAACTCATCTCTTGTAGTAACTTCTACAACAAGAATATTTTTTTCTTTTCCTAGAATTGGAATATGCATAACGATTTCTGCAGGACTTACATCCTTTGCTACAGCAACAAATTTAGCTGTGCCTCTTTCGATTGCTTTTGTTACTTCATTAACTCCTTTCTTAATCTTACCTGTAACTTTTGCGATTTCAATTGCTTCATAAGCTTTATCCACCATTTCTTTAGATACTTGTTCTCCTACCATTTTTTCTTTACCTCCATATTGAATGTTTTTTTGGTAAATTTAGAATTATTTACCTCACTCAGGTTCATTGAACCTTCATCATTCATTGGTATATGGCTGGAAAAGTAGTTGACTTATAAAGATTGCGGTGCAGAATAAAAATTAAAAAGAAATTTAGACTATTATTTCCAAAGCTCAGCTTTTTTAAGAACCCACTCGACACTTTCTAATATATTCAATTTTTTAATCTCGTCAATTGAAAAAAATTTAGCCTGAGACACGTCAATACAATCTGAAACATTTATGTTTGTGTGCTTTGGATTTGCCAAATAATAAAATGTTATACTATGATAATTCCCAGGGACATTAATGACTTCCTTATACCCAATAAATTTGTAAATATCAACGTCAATATTTGTTTCCTCTTTGATTTCCCTAAGCGCAGCTTCTTTAGTTGTTTCACCAAAGTTAACTCCACCACCAGGAATTACCCAAGAACCATAACAATTCTTTTTATTTCTTTTCGCAAGAAGAAATTTTCCTTCATGCTCAACTAGTACAGCACTTGTTATTCTGGGTTTTTGCATAATCTTAGAGAATTATTAATAATATAAAAATATATTGCCTCTAAAGTAAATTAAAAAACATTAATTAAACACATAAAGTTTAAATATATGATACTTGATAATTCCTAAAGTAATCTATGGAGGGATTTAAATGAAGAAAATATTCGCATTTATTATTATGGCAATTTTCTTACTTAGTACTGTTTCTGCACAGAATCAATTATCAGCTACACAAACAAAAGCTAGAATTGATACTGCTGTTGAAAAATGCATAAAAACAGGAATTGAGGAAGACGTTTGCAAAGAAAACATAAAAGAAAAAAGAGTTGAAGTTGCAAAAGAAGTAAGAACAACTTTAGAAAGATGTAAAGAAGATGGAACAGATGCAAAAGATTGTATCAAAGCATCAGATTTGACAAGAAAACAGCTTGCAGTTGCAAAAACTGTTAATTCAAGAGAATTGCTTGTGAAACACAAGGAGCTAAGAGAAAAAGAAGACTACAAAAAGTACAAAAAAAAAGCTTTCAAAGCAAGAACAATTGCAAAAGAAAAAATTGCAAAAGCAAAAGAAAAATATACAAAACTAAAAACAAAAGTGTAGTATACAGAAATTATTGCACCCCTATTATTTAAGATATCATAATTGGATTT
>CAYZMD010000069.1:0-7658 GCA_964479425.1 uncultured Methanosarcinales archaeon
ATTCTTGCAATATTTTCAATCCCCAAGGGTAAGATGCACTATGAAATAAGATAGCACGATGTGATTTTTCTTCGTCTAACCACTTCTTAACATTATTATAATCATCAGAATTAAAAACACGAACTGCAATAACATTTGCATCAACAATACGAGCATATTCTATAAACGCATTCATTTCATAAAAATCACTTATAGCAAAATAATCAATATCAAAATTAGAATACATTTGCTCAAAAACATTAAAATATATTGTAGGCGTTTGATAATAACTTATAGAATGTTTCTCTGAATCTAAATCCATTACAAGAATTTTATCTTCAGATGTTATTTCAATAGTTTGGTTGCCTAAAACATTATTCTTTATTATAGGACTACCTAAAATATTAAGCCCCTGATTCATCACTAAAGGCAAATATTTATCTGTAAAACAAACAACTTTCTTTCCATTATCACTTAAATATTTTGCTGCTTTTATTTTACCAATATGATCACAACATCCGATTATAATTGAGCTATTCAAGAGTTCAGCTCTTTCAACAAGCATGTTAATACCATGAGTATCAATAATTACAGCAAGATCATCTCGTAAAAATCGTGTTGTAGGATATAAAACTTTATCCTTAGGAACTTCAAACATAAAAGTACCATTCAGATTTGAAGCATACCATTTATTTCCTAATTTCTTAACTAATGTTCCAACTGCAATATCTGGAGATACCCCCATATCTTTTATCCTTCCACCTTCATGCCAACCAATATCAGGTAATAGTTCAGATTCATTCCAAGTGTCTTTTTCGGAGAACAAAGAGAGAATATTATTGCTATATGGATTTTGATATTGCATTCCAAGCCAATCTCTTGTAACCCTATCAGCTTGCGAAATTACATTATCTTCAATAGTAATATAATCATCACCTAATATTATTTTTTCAGCATCATAATCATATTCTAATTTTCCAGAAAGTTCATAATCCACATATTCAAAATCAATGTCCATCTGATATGCTAACCTTTCATCAACATTAGCCCTAAACTTATTACCTAAAATCTTCCATAAATTCGCAGCTTCTAAATAAAAGGCCCTTTTATTTCTACCACAACCAATACTTGCTATGCTTTCATATGCCAAAGCTTTTTTAAAACTTTCGCCAGAGACATTATCATAATATTGTAAAGAAGAACAAATTGTTTCATTATTATTAGTCAATCTTCCTTTAACTAACAACAAATCAGCTTTAGAAAAAGAATCATTTGTGTTATTAAGTAAAAAATCTAGCTTTTTAACATAATAATCAACATCGACACCGTTAGCCTCAAAAACATAATTAATGTCCCCTCTGTATTTATCTACACCTCTATCATAATATGTATCCAAAATACTATTATTTAAAGGGCCAACATACGATAAACCTTCAATCTTCAAATCATCAATTATAATAGTTGGAGCAATCTTAATATCATATTCATGTTTAATAATTTCCAAAGCAGGTTCTTTATCATAATCTTTATCAAAACTAAAAACAACAACTTTGTCTTTAAATCCCTGAGAAACTTCATCTAAGATAAACCCTTGCCTTTCTGAGATATCATCATCAATTTCATAAAAAAATATTATTGGAACAAAAATCTTTCCACATTCTGCATTTAATTCTTTTATTATACCATAAAACTTTAATTCAAGTAAAAAATATTTTCTTTTAAGAAAATTAAAATCATCTTTCTTAAACCAGCTCTTTCCACCATAATTTGTTAAATCCGAACCGACGTTAACAATCTCTTTTTTTAGTTCTACAATTTGTGAATTCATTATTTGGCATTTATCACCACCAAAAGAATCAATAAAGTTTTGCTCCAATACATATGATTGTGTGTTTATTTCATGGTCTTGCATTACAAAAACAATTTCATTAACTCTTAAAAAATCCAATCCATAACTAAGCATAAAACCTAAACCAAAGATTACTAATGTCAGCAGCAAACTCGTAAAAAACACATATATTCTAGATTTCATCTTTAATTACATCATAACTTGTTAATCCTGAAAATTCTTTATCAAAATTTAATACTAGATAAGGATTTTTTTCTATCGAATAAAAATCTTCAATAAATTTTAATTCTCTCGAATAATTATATTCTATAGCAAACACAGTTATATCAAAATCATTAACCAATTTGTCCAAGACTTCACCTTGAGTTTTTGAATCCTTACCTGAATCATAAAAAAACAAAACAACATTCATATCTAAATTACATTCACTTCTTAATTTATGATACATCAAATATGTCTGAATTTGCATCATATGATATTTTCTTTTTAAGAGATTAAACATATTTTTCCCTAATGTTTCTTCAGCCATATCATCTGCCAATGTACTTCCTATCTTCCCTAACTCATGCGACATTCCATATAGTCTTGCCTGTGCAAAACCACAATTATCCTCACCAAGCCCATTAATCAAATCCTGTTCAACAAGGAAAGATTCAGTGTTTAGTTCACTATTTTGCATTAACTTTTCAATATTTGAAAGACCAGAACTTGACATATTTTTTCCCACAATTATTCCAGACGAAAATGTAACTATAAAAATAATAATAAACGTCAAAAATGTGTGTTTCTTAAATTTACTTACCATTTTTTCTTAACTCCCATTATTTGTTCATATAATGCCCCTATCCAATGCATACAAGTTAAATAAGGCAATAAAAAGAAATAAGCCCATATTGCTACAGGATTTCTAATTTTCTCATCCACTTCTTTATGCGCAGCATAAAAGATGTAAAATCCAGCTATTATACTTAAATATATAGGAAACATAATTTTCATATTATGCCCAAGAATAAAATCTTTTAAAGACGGAATATCAAAAAAAGTATTGAAAATATAATTATTTATTACAAAGCTTCTTGCAATCACTTCATATATTCTTGACAAAACTGAATATGAAATAATTACCATTCCAACAAGTAATAAAACAACTCCCATTACGTTTAAAGGCAATTGAAAATACCCCATCAAACCATGTTCTTTTGAGAAAAACATATCTCTATATTTAATATGATTATCAATAAATCCTCTATACCACCTGATTCTCTGTCTCCAAAGACTAGAAAAGTTATTTGGAACATTTGTCCAAGTAATTGCATCTTCTGCTATTGTAATCCTATATCCATTATATTTTAATCTTAATGCAATCTCAAAATCTTCAGTAATGTTATCAGTATCAAACATTCCAACTTCTTTTAATATTTTTGTTTTATATACACTCAATACTCCAGGAGTCATTGCTAAAGTATCAATACTAGCCATAAGCTTCCTGCTAAGTATTGCAATAATATATTCAAATTTCTGTAATTTTTCATACCAATTTTTTGGTTTATTAACTCTGATTCCGCTAATAACTGCAGCAGTATCTTTTTCTTTAAGCAAATGCAACATTTTTTTCAAAGCATCTGGTTCTACATAAGAATCCGCATCAACGCATGCAAATAATTCACTATCAATATGTTCAATAGCTGTATTAAGTGCAGCTGCTTTTCCTGCATTTTTTTTATTAATTAATTCAACCCTTGAATTCTTAGATAAACTCTTAGCAATTATGGAAGTATTATCTGTACTACCATCATTAACAATCATAACCTTAAGCTTATCTTTAGGATAATCCAAGGCAAGCAAAGATTCAACAGTTGTCTTCAAAGAAGATTCTTCATTATAAACAGGAACTACTACTGTTATTTCTGGAAAAACTTTAAGCGGCTTTATTTCTTTTTCATCTATTAGATACAATAAACTAATCCAAACTATTGAAAGATAGAGTGCAATAAATGAAATCCCCCACATTATATATTGTATCATTTTATTTTCCAAATATCAACTTCATCATTTGTAAATATTTTATCAAAACTGTTTAAAAGAAATAATATTCCGTCATCATCTCTTTTCCATATTTCTTCACGCATTCTTGAATCTATCAAGATATGAGTCACGTTTAATTCATCTAATGCAAATGTTGCATTTTTTAAATTTCTATTATAAAATAATGTATATGTCTTATTTAACATCAAGTCATTTGAATAACTATCAACTATTGTTTTCTGGCCTGAGAAATATTGTATCCAAAATCCATTATATTCTGCGCTTAATACAGTAGCATTTTCAAGAATATCAAAAGATTCAATAAGCTCCTTGGAAGGAACCGGAATAGTTTCAACATATGTAATTAGTGACAAAAATACTCCACAAATAATTGCCACAGCAGTTAAAATTTTAATAACTTTATGTGTCCAATTTAAATTAAGTAATGTCCTAAATGCAGATCCAGCTAAATATGCTATAAATAAATTTGTGTAAATATTAACATCATTTCCAAAAAATAATGAAGCAAAAAGTCCTATAAGAATGGCCAAGGTTAAATTTTTATTATTGTTAAAAAATAAGCTATACAAAGCAAGAATGATTGCAAAAAGACTAAAACCCAAAAAAGAACCAAAATCAGACACAAATGCTAAACTTAATGATAAATTAGGAAGCATACCATAAATAAAATAATTATTTAAATGAAAGAGAATAGCTACTATCAATAATATAACCGAATAAATTATTTCTTTTTTTTCGTGTTTTTTATGAGAGAAATAATACGCAAAGACAAAGAATAAAACAACTGTGTCGAGTATTGATATCCAAGGGATTAAAGATAATAAAATATAGCCTACAACCTTTCTTTTTCTAAACAAAAAATAAAATCCTGAAAGAAAAAAAGTAAGAGATAATAAGAATGAACTTGAAACAATTGACAATCTTGCAAATATTGGTGAAACTACAAAAAAGAACAAAGCATAAACAGAAGTTTTTCTATCAAACAATTCTACAATTTTATAATAAAAAAAAGCACATAACAAAACAAGAATAGCTGGTAAAAAATTCAAAATAATATTAGAGCCAACAAAATTATGCAACAAAGATAATGCGCTTCTACCACTAAACATTTCACCATAATTAGTTACTCCAGGTGAATAAGGTTGAAAAATTGTAAATGAGAATAAAACAATTATTGTTAATCCTATTAAGCCCCACAGAATTGATTTAATTTTCAACCACCTTACATTTTACTTCATAAATACTAACTCCACTTATGTAAACTTCTTTAAAACAATTTTTGGAGAATGACGGCGGAAAATCAATATTATATTGTTTTTTTGTCTCTTCGCTTAACAACACATAATCTACTTGATATGTGTCAAGAAGTCTAATAGCATCAGTAATATAAGGAGTGGTATAAATTGTTTTGGCATCATTAAGATATTGTTGTGGATTTTTTACAAACATAAAATTAGAATCAAACACATTCTTTTTTTTAGCTATTGATGTAATCAATGAACCTTCATTTAAAATCCCTAAAATTTTTACTTGTTCTGTATTTTCTCTAAGCCAAACCATGCTCTGAATTAAACTATCAGACGGAATATTATTATCTTGCATATAAAAATATGTAGGGATTACCGAAGTCAAAATAAAAAGTATAAGTACAATACTCACAAGAACAGACTTCATTTTAGAAAGTTTTGTCTTAATCACGTAATCTAACATTTTATGCATAAATACACCAAAAAGAATTGCTAAAGAAAAACCCAAAATTGATAGACCTAAACTTAAACTAATTAATTTTGCCCATAATAACAATAAACTAGAGAAACAAAGTCCTGTAATTAAGTATATATCCTTATTTTTTTCAGTAAACACTTGACTGTATATTACAAAAATTCCCAAAAATAAAGGCAACAATCCTATTTTTAAAATAGCATCAAGCAAATTAAAATTCATAAAAAAGTTCGATAGTAAAGAAGTAGGAATATTCTGCCAGATTAAATGATAACCTTGCTGAATTAAACCCTTTCTAAATATAAGTAAATTCAACCATAATGCGAAAAAAGTAGAGAATACAACTAATTCAATAGTATGTTTAGATTCGCTCAAACCTGCAGACTTAAGTAAAATAAGATATAATAAAAATGCAATAATCAAAAACATAACAGAGCTAGATGTAAATACCAATAATAAAAAAGCGACAATAAAATAATTAATATATCTTAAATCTCTTAAAAAATAAATACACAAAAATATCAAAGGGACTGAGAGTGTATTAATAGATATTGAATTTACTGTATCAGCCATAAATACAGGAATAAAAATAGATGCAAAAGCAGCAAACAAAGATGCGACATCATTCTTGGTAATTTTCTTAGTAATTGCATAAATTACAAATACAATTGAGGCGCCCATGACATTGGGGATTATCTTTCCAACTAAAACTACAGGAATAAAAAAAGAGAAGAATGCCAAAATATAATGAAATAAAGGAAGATATACTGCTTGTATTCCACCATAACTTAAGCTATCTACAATCAAAGGTAGCCCAGTTTGAGAAGTATGCTCTATTCTACCTAAGTTAAGATAAGCCTCTCCATAATCAAAGTATGGATTTTGGAATGCAAAATATAATCTTAATACTAGACAAAGTAAAAAAATACTCAACAATATACCCTTATTTTTATTCATAAGAAGTATAAAGTATCTATTATTTATTTAAAAGACTATCGTAAACGTTTATAAAAGACATTGAGAATAGGGTTTATAAAGGAAATATGAAAGAATGTTTGATTATAATTCAATGTGTGGTTTTTTGCTGTCTTCGTACTCTTTTCTAATAATTGCAGCTTCTTCAAACTCTTTTTCTTTCTTTTTATCTTTTTTTTCTTTTATTTTATCTAGTTTTATTTGTTCAATTTCTTGGACTTGCAATTGTTTTTCTTTTCCTGCATTAGCTTTTACATATGCAATCTGTTTTCTTACTTCTTGAAATTCTGCTTCAATCTCTGGGTCGATAACTTGCTGTGTTTTTTGATTCTCAATAAAAGTATTATATTTGTTGAAATAATTTTGCATGCCTTCTAAATTTTTTTCGTCGATTTCAGGCTCGACTTTTCTTGCTATATCGCTTCGCATTTTATACATTTCTAAAAGGTTTTTTTCGAGGTTTTTGCCTGCTTCAATATTTTTAGAACTTGTTCTGCGCTCTCCCGTTATTACACTAATTAGCATTAATGTTAGTGGAATTCCATATACAACATGAGGGTTTGATCCATTTAAAACCCATCCCATTGCTCCAAACCATGTAATCGCTCCAAAACCAGCTGAAACACATCCTAGACCTATGTCTCCTTTTTGAAATGCCTCTCCTCTCTTAATTTTTTTCTCTAAATCCTTTAATTTTTTGATATAGTCTTTTCCAAACTTTTTTTCGATTCCGTTATAGAAGGCGTCGACTTTCCAATTATATCTTGAATTATGTTCTGATCTTTTATGCAGAAAAAAAGAATCTATACTTTCATTTTTAACGCCTTGTATAAAGTTTACAACAGTTTCTACTTCTCCATATTTTCTAACTATAGAATGATTATCAAATATTTCTTCGAGTATATTTTCAGCAAATTTGTATCTTTCTTTTCTATCTTTTTTAGTCATCTTCTCGATTACATGACCTAAAGGAAATTTTGAAAGAACTTTATCGTCGATTTTATCGCCAGCTTTTCTCATCTTGCCGGTTACTAAGGGCTTGTTACAAAATAAATTAGTCAAATTTATATATGAGTAGAGTTTATTT
>CAYZMD010000070.1:0-7602 GCA_964479425.1 uncultured Methanosarcinales archaeon
AACGAGCATTTATTATTATAATGAAGGACTAGGTTGGACTTTTGTCCCACAGTCTCTTTTGGCAATTAAAAATATTCATCTTCGCTTTTTCTTGATTTTTTTAATATCTTTTTCAAGATTAAGCTTTTCTAATAATTCCTTATACCGGTTTCTAATAGTAACTTCTGTTACGCCTGCAACATCCGCAACTTCTCTCTGAGTTCTTTTTTCGCCATGAATCAAAGCAGCAACATATAATGCAGCAGCAGCAATCCCTGTTGGACCTCTTCCTGAAGTTAACTCAGCTTTTTGTGCTTTCTCTAAAATCTCAATTGATTTTGATTGAGTCTCTGCACTTAATTTTAATGCTGATGAAAATCTTGCAATGTAATCGGCAGGATTACTTGGTAAAATTGTAATACCTAGTTCTCTTGTTACAAATCTATAAGTTCTACCAATTTCCTTTTTCTCAATACCAGAAGCTTCTGAAAGTTCATCTAGAGTTCTTGGAACGTCATGTCTTCTACAAGCAGCATAAAGTGCTCCTGCAACAACTGATTCCATACTTCGACCTCTAACAAGGCCTCTTTGAACAGCTAATGTGTATATTCTTGCTGCCTCTTCCTCTACGGATTTTGGTAATTTCAAATAAGATGATACTCTCTTTAATTCAGATAAAGCTAATTTTAAATTTCTTTCAATAGCTGTTGATATTCTATATTGCCATTTTCTTAATCTGAAGAATCTATTTCTGTCTTTTCCAGCTAATCTGTATAAATCGGATTTTTCACCAACCTCAGTACCTAAACCTTGGTCATATTGTGTATATGTCATAGGTGCTCCTGTTCTTCTCTTTTTAGCACCAGAATCAGTGTCAAACTCTCGCCATTCCTGACCAAAGTCTACCATCTTATCCTCTATAACAAGACCACAATCTTTACAAATAACTTCCCCTTTATCTTTGTTCCAAAACAGGTTAATTCCTCCGCATTCTGGACACTTTTTAATCATTGACATGTATAAACACCTCGTAAATATCATAATAAGTTAGAAAGTTCAATCTAACCTACCCCCAATAACTTTATAAATCAATTCGAGAAGTAATATATAAAGCTTTCGATTGTCTATTGCTTACAATACACAAATGTCTTCAGAGAATCGCCGTGTTCCTTAAATCCTGCATCTAGAAGTAGTCTCTTCTGATCTGCCCTTGTAACGCTATGAATGCTTATTCCACCAACAGGCGTTGCATCATAAATTGCTTTTGCAAGTATTCTAAAATAATCATTTGCCTTATATTTTGCAATCTCAGGACACAACAATCCAAAACTAATAATATTAACATCTTTTTTTCCTTTAATATAAGTTAAAGCATCAGAATCATTCATATATACATTTTTCATTTTCTTAATTTTTTTAGATGCTTCTTCTTTAGAAAATCTATCAACACCAATATATTGACTTATTGAAAAATAATTGAATAATTGTTTTACAATTGGATTATAACCAGGGCCAAGTTCAATTACATTCTTTCCTTCTAAATATGGCTTAAGAAAATGAACATAATCAGGATCTTTCAATTTTTCAATAAATTGTGAACTTAAATTAGCTTCTGAAAAAGGTGAAATGTTTTCACATAAATTTGTAATTGATTGATTAATTAATTCTTGAGGAATCTTCTGATTATTTCTAATAATATTAACTAATGGGTTATCAATCTCAAAATAGTCAAAATCTCTTCCACTATTGATTTTATCCATTCTTGCTGTATCGCGCAATTTTAATTGACCTTCTTTAGGTAATCTGTCAAAAAGCTCATACTCTCTTAAAAAAATCTGATTTGCTGATGATTCCAAAAAAAACATGTCAAATTCTAATTCTTGGTCAGAAGCATTTTGTATTCTCTTTACAAAATATCTTGCAGTCTCTATATGATTTGGATGTACTTCTAAAAATAATTTTAAATCGTCCATAAAATGGTATTAAGAAAAGAATATTTATAAATTTATACTAAATCTACTCTATCTTTAGATTGTAATATACTTACAATCTTCTCAGGCAGATTTGCAACATCACCCTCTTCAAAAGGACCATAGACTTCTAAGTTAGTACCCATAAATTGTGGTACAGCATGCCTGAATTTCACTGTTTTATTAACTGTTTTAGATTCTTCGGCCTTACTAGATTCTTCAACACATTTCTGATTTAACTGCATTTCAGGTGTTGTTGGAAAGTTATTATTTAACAAATTATCAAGGATTGATACCCTATAAGAATCAAATACTTTCAAAAGAGATTCAAAAAAGATTTTTTCTTCTTTTAACAAATTATCACTATTTATGATTGAAGAGGATGTTCTGCTTCTTAATAATGCCAAATCTATTATCTTTTTTTCTCGTTTTTCATAAAAGTCCTTAAGAATTTTCTTTATTTGCTGGATTTGTACAACAGTTTTCTCCTTTTCATCACCACTAAACAAATTATCTTTGCTATTATCATCCAGAATTGTTTGTTTTTCTCTCAAATAAACGAGTAAACTTTTAAAGAAATCATCATCTAATTTTTGGATTTCATGTCGAGTCTTTTCGAGTCTAAGGAACTCAAATAAAGTCTCATAAGTTATAACATTTTCTGCCATTTTCCCCAATTAAAACTGTCAATAGGTAATATTTAAATATTTATATGTTTGAAAGAAAAACATGGAATTTGAAAACCTTAGATTTAAGCTAGAAGAGGATAAATTAGTTGTATCTTTATATGAAATCTTTAAGTTTGATATTCCTTTAGATGAACTTAAAAAAATTGGTAATTACGAGATTAAAGAACATGAAATCATTTGTGATAATGAAAATAAATTCAATTTTCTAATAAGTAAGCATATAATCAATCTAAAAAATAAAATAAGCAACAAACCCGCAGTATATGTACACGCTAATTCAGGAATTCCATTGATTGGAAGTAATTATTTTGGAATTGTTGATAGAGGTACAAATATAATTGAAATAAAACCATTAACAAGTTGTAATCTAAATTGTATATTTTGTTCTGTTGATGAAGGTATTGATAGTAAAAAACAAACAGATTTCATAATTGAAAAAGATTATTTGATTCAAGAATTAAATAGAGTAATAAAAGAAAAAGAATGCGATAAACTAGAAATTTTAATCAACCCACAAGGAGAACCAATGCTTTATTCTAGAATTGTTGAATTAATTCAAGACATCAAAAGTCAAAAAGTTAAATCAATTGCTATGAATACTAATGGAACTTTACTAAATGAGAAAAAAATTGATGCGCTTATTAATGCAGGAATAACAAGAATAAATTTTTCAGTGAATGCTATTGATAAAGAGAAAGCAAACGATATTGCAGGAACTACATATAATATTGAACAAGTTAAAAAAATTGTTGAATATACTGCAAAAAAGATTGATATTAATATTGCACCTGTCTGGGTTCAAGGTATTAATAACGATGATATTGATAAGTTAATTGAATGGGTTAAAAATATTAAAACAGATAAAATAATATTCTTAGGTATTCAAAATATGGTTGAGCATAGGTTTGGTAGAAAAGCTGCAAAACAATTAGACTGGGATGAATTTAATGAAAAAATTAAGAAATTAGAAGAGAAATACGATATTAATCTTCATGATTCTGAAGGTTTTGAATTCATTAAAACAAACGAATTAAAAAAACCATTCAAGAAAAATGATGTAATTGAAGCAGTAACTGCAACAAAAGGCAGATTAAAAAGAGAAATGATAGCAACTGCTCAGAATAGAGTAATCAGTATAATAAATTGTGACCCAATAATTGGAAAGAAAGTAAAAATAAAAATAATAAGAAGTAAAAATAATATATTTACTGCGGCGTTATTGTAATATCTTTCATAGTAGAGCCTGCAACTTCAATCTTACTACCTGTTAAATCATACATTTTTTCTGCAAGGACTTTAGAAGCTAGTCTTGTATCTTCTCCGCTGTAACCTGCAATAACCAGAGCAATATAACCATTATTCTCATATAATTCTATCTTGCCTTTGCCATTGACAAAACCTTCAGCACAATCTTTAGGAAATCCCAAAACTGCAGCAGTCGCTGAATTAATGCAAGGTCCACCAATCAAAATTAAATTTTTTTCAAGTTCTTTTCCTCTTACTTCTGAAGCAAGTACTGCCTCAATTGATTTTTGCATCTGACTTGTACTTTTTGTATAATAGTTTAAACTAGTAGCAATATCAATTGCTCCAATTACATCAGAAGCTGCTGCGTTATTTCCAACAACAATTAATGCATTAAGATATAATTTTCCACTAACATCAACTAGAAACATTTCTGGATAATTTGCTAAATCTACTGCCATAACAGCGCTTAGTGTTAAAAGCAATACAATAAATGTTAATATTTTCTTCATCATTACACACCTCATTATATAATTTATTAAAACCTTCTATAAATACTTTGTTGAATTAGAGTCTATGCTTCTTAATTATATAAAGGGTTTAATAAACCCTATATGGCGAACTTTGATATATAAATGAATCATTAAAAAACTAAAAATTTAGCGGTTAATCAAAGTCCTCTATAATTAATATTTATTACTTTCTTTTGTAATTAGTTATAGTGCAATATTTATATTCAAAAAAGTAGAAAAAACCCTTATTTTTGCACAACTAAAAGTATTTCCTTAACTGTTTCTTCTTTTGACTTTCCAGTTGTATCAATTATAATGTCATCTTTTGATGTTGATTCTCTTGACAATTTAGTCCATTCTTGAATATCTTTTTTAATTATTTTAGCAACAAACTTTTTGTTTCTATTTTTCAATCGTTCTTGTTGTATCTTCTTCTTGCTAATCAAAAATATTTTTGTAACTTTAACTCCTTTCCTTTTAAAGTAATCATACTTATCAATTCTTAACTTCCCTATATCATCTCTTCCTGCAAGAATTCCTTCTAAAACAACATTAAGACCTTCATCAATAGAATTTTTTGTTAAATCCCACAAATTCTTATAAACTAAATTATGATCATTAAAATTATTTGGTCTTTTCTTAATAAAATCCCATCTTAAAACATCAACATCAATAACTGCAACAACATCAGGTAATTTTTTTGCTATGAGATTAGCAATTGTGGACTTCCCAGTTCCAGGCGGTCCTCTAATAATAATTAATTGTTGCATATAAGAGAAGAAACTTAACATAAATATAAATGTTTTGAAAAAAAAATTAAATTAGTTTCACTTTATTCGTTTTTTTATTTTATTTTTTAAATACAAATACTCTAGTCGCTAATGTTCCTTGCCTTCCTCACTTCGTAGGTCAGGGAAACCAACAGCAAATATACGGTTTGACTTCACTCACCACTTTGTAACTTCTTACGCCTCTCCAAAATCTCAAACCGAATTTATAATATTCAAAATAATTACCCTTACCTACACGAGCTGTGGGTTAACTCTTCTCAGTTGCCACCATTTTAAAACTTCGCAGAATTACAATGTTATGTGCAATTTAAATTTTGGCTTAATCAAATTTTATAGAGTAACGAGCCAGTTCTTTTTTGAATTGTTCTAAATTCTCATATTTGATTGTGTTTATTCCTAGTTTTGCAGGAGCTACAAGATTCAATTCTTTATCATCCGTAAAAATACATTCTGATGGTAATTTATTAATCTTAGCAATAACATGCTTAAATGCTTCTTCATTTTTTTTATTCATATGCATTTCATTTGAAAAGAACATTAGTTCAAATAATTCTTTTAATTTTGGGTTTTCCCTAAGGCAAGAAGAAATAATCTCAAAGTTATCAGAATGAAGAATTATTTGATAATTCTTTTTGAGTTCTCTGATAAATGCGAGAATTTCCGAATCTAGTTTATACCAACTTTTGAATGTATTTGCAAAATCATCAAAAGGTATTCCTAATTCAGAACAAGATTTCTTCCAAAAATCCTCTGTACTTTCATTTCCAAGCAAATATTCTTTTTCAGTGCCATATAATTGTTTCTCAATTATGCTAGAATCAATATTAAATTGTTTTCCAAGATTGATAGCTAATTGTAAAAAACAACGGCTTTTTGTTAAAACTCCTGCAAAATCAAAAATCAATGTTTTTATCATATAAAATAAAAAGAACTGGCCAAATATAAATGTTTCTTGGACAAATGCCAAAATCCAAACTGTCGACTTCGTCGATTTTTTCTTACAGAAAAAATACATAACAATGCCCCGATGATTATATAAAGTTAGCGATAGTTTTAAATATTCCCAGTAAAAACTTAAAGTCCATGGGCCCGTGGTCTAGTGGCTAAACATTTGTTCCACAAATGACAGCGCCCTTACATTCCGAAAGGATAAGTGAGGCGTTGATCCCCGGTTCGAGATTAGAAGCAATTGCTTCATTACGAAAATCCGGGCGGGCCCATACATTTTTTTGCGTGGGTAGTATAGTGGTTATTATTCGGCCTTGCCAAATAAGGCTGATAGGCCTCTTGCAAAGAGGCTGGGACCCGGGTTCGAGAATATTTGAAGAAAGTCTTCAAAAAACGAAAATCCCGGCCCGCGCATTCTTAATTAACTTTTTAAATATACTAAAATTACAATAGTAATTATGGTTAGATCATGTTTTTTAAGAAGTGTTGATAAGAATAGTATGAATATGGATAGAAAGATAAAAGATATAGTTAGACCTTCAACAATTGGATATCTTTGTGGAGCTTATAAAATGACTAAAGGCATATACAAGTTAGATATGGAAGAACTTGCTATAGGCGTTTCTATTGTTTATTTAACTAAACGGTATAGGAATATTGAATGAATTCTCATAAAACTTTTTTTAGAATATTTATTTCCAATATCTTGGTACTGCCATAGCATTAGTAAGCGATAAGACTTCATCCATAGAAACTGCCTTTTCAAATGTATACTCTTCAGTTAACTCTTCAAGTTTATCTTCTGATATATTCCCTTTATATTTTTCCAATGCAGCTTTAAGTCCTGTACTATTTTCTACTGTTTCATATGGAAATCCGTATATATTTTCAAAATTTGTAGTAACAACAATTGGCCCTTTTTCAAGTAGAACTATTGTATCCCCAACATTTCTAATTGTAGGTTCAAAATTTCCATTATCTATTTGTTCAAACGTTTTATATAAAGCTTCAGCAACCTCTCCTCTATATTCATCTAACACTAATGTATATGTTGACAAAAATCCAGTTGCAATTTTTTGCCAGTCTGGGACATCACTTGCTTGAAATGTATTAAATGCTGGTTTAATAACTGTTTCCTGATCTTTCATTAGAATGGTTATATCACTAGTAAATAGTTTTACTAAACCAACATAAAAAGCATTAGCATTATGAATCTTATGTAATGTCGGTTCGGCTTTTCCCTTCTGATAATGATAAAGTTCTACTTGACTCATAATAATTGTAAGGTTACAATTACTTATAAAACTTTAGTGGTATAATTACTTCTCAAACAACGTCTTTGTTTTTGTTGGCATCATCATTTTCATTTGTTCAAACTGTTCAATATCTACAGAAAGCGGACTTACAATATAATTTAACTGTTCTTTAATCGCAAGACAAACTTGTTTTATTTCATTTAAAGGCATAT
>CAYZMD010000071.1:0-7551 GCA_964479425.1 uncultured Methanosarcinales archaeon
AAAAAACTTAATGTGTGGACAATTTACCTTGCTTTCTACCTTTGCCAGACATTTGATTCACCCATGGTAATCTAAAGTTGCAAATGCATCTTCCATTACAGTATGTCTTTCTTCGTCAAAGTAAGGTCCCTCACATATCTCATTGATAGGCAAGGTTGATTCCAATCTGGACTAAATACATTACAACTAGCTATTGAATGTGAGAGAAAAAATCTAATTAAAAAATTATGTAAAAAAGAATTTCATGCATAGTATAATGAGGGGATGCTAATTAAATTGCAAGAATAAAACGATACATACAGAACAAAAATAAAGTAGTATTTTTTCGCAAAAAATAGGTGTTTACTTTACAGTGATAATTGCCATAAGATTTATAAATGTATAACTTATATTCTTAGAAAATGAAAATAAATTTTGATTACATTTCAAATTATTTTAGTTCTAAGATGGATAAACCAATTGTTAATAGAACCCTTGATTATGTTCTAAAATTTCAAGATGAAATAGAAGGAATAACTAAATTATCAAAACAAGCTGTCGTAGTTCATTCTCGAGTAAATGGAATAAATGAATTTGATATTTATTTTGATGCTAAAAGTTATAATATAATTAATAAAATATGGACAGATAAAGATGGAAGAAACAGTTTATTACCTCCAAAACTTCATAAAATTGGTTTAGGGGTTTTGTCAGGAATTAGTCATGCTCCGCCAATTAAAAATTATGCTGACGCTCTTGAATTTGCAAAAATATGTTTAGATCCAATAGTTGAAAATGCTAAATTTTATGAGCAGCGTGGCATAGTAGAGATTTTATTAACTCCATAAATTTAATAAGTAGTTAATATATCATTCACATATGGATGTCAAATACAAAGAAGTTGAAACAATAAATGAATTCATTGATGCAATTAGGTTAAGAATTGATGTTTTTATTCGAGAGCAAGGTTTTCAACCTGGTTGGGAACCTGATGAAGATGATAAAAAATCAAGACATTTTATTGCAATTGTTAATAATGAAATAGTTACAACTGCCAGATTTCGAGAAATAGAAAAAGATGTAATAAAAATTGAACGTATGGTAACTAAAAAAGAATTTCGTTCTAAACAAATTGGTAAAAACCTAATAAAATTTATGATTAAGATAATCAATAAATCAAAGCCTAAAAAGATTTGGCTTAGAAGTCAAGTTCAATCTCAACCATTCTATGAGAAATGTAATTTTAAAATTATTTCTGAACCATTTAATATGTGGGGCGTTCAACATATTGATATGGAATATAAATTTGAATAATATTATAGAGAACTAGAGTCAACAATCAGATTAATATTTTCTTTTATATGATTAGGATTAGTTGAACCAAATATTGCGATAACATTTGGTTTTTCAATTAACCATTTTAATGCTTCAGGGGCAGACATTTTTTCTGTAATTTTACCCAAAGCTAATGGCTTATATGCCATTAAAAACATATCATTATTTTGACAATAAGGTAAGATTTCAGATTCAACATTTTTTACATGCGAAGCATTATTTCTTTCAGAAAAATTATAATGGACTTGATTTGTCAATAATTTATATTTTGTATATTCTTGTGCTTCAATCATTTGTTCAACTGAAAAATTAGAAACTCCAATACGTTTTACCAAATCATTATCAACAAGATAATCTAATGCCTGCATTGTTTCTTTTATTGGTATTTCTGAATTAGGCCAATGAATTAAATACAAATCCAAATAAGGTGTTTGTAGTCTTTCTATCGAATCTTTACAAGATTTAATAACATCATCATAATGCAAATTTTGTCCTTTAACTTTTGAAGTTATAAATAGTTTATTTCTATCAAAATTGTTAATTGCTTCTCCAATAATTATTTCAGACCTTCCACTACCATATAATTCAGCAGTATCAATATGAGTCATTCCATTTTGAATTGCATAAACAATTGCTTCCTTACAAATTTTATCTTTAATTGGGTCATTTCTTATTTCATCTCTGCCCCAATTACCTTCCCAAGAGCCAATACCCAAGACAGGCAAAGTTACTCCTTGATGTGTTTTGTAATTCATATAATTAATTAGATGTAGTAACATTATAAAGATTGTTGTAATAAATCGAAATGATTACGAAATAAAAGAAAAAAGAAAAAAACTAATTGTATGGACAATTAGCCTGTCTTATGCCTGAGCCATCTCTTGGTCCTTGCATACTTCCTTGTCTTGAACCTTCTACTCTTGCACTACCTTGCATACTTCCTTTTCGAGAGCCTTGCATTCTAGAGCTACCTTGCATTTTTCTTTGACCAGATCCTTGCATTCTACCTTGGCCTGAACCATCTTTTAGTCCTAATCCAAGTTCTGCTCTAATCTGCCTAGCTAATTCAAGGTTACCGTTCTCTTTTGCTTCGTGTGCTTCTGCAAATCTTTCAAAGTTTTCTTCAGTTACAATTTCTGTAACTCTACCTTTGCCAGACATTTGATTCACCCATGCGTCATAATCTAAAGTTGCAAATGCATCTTCCATTATAGCATGTCTTTCTTCGTCAAAGTAAGGTCCCTTAACAGACATATCATCTCCTTGATAGGCACTTACTAATCCTGTTGTTGCAATCAATCCGATTGCGAATAAAGCCAATATTGTGGAATTTTCCATTTTTCTATACCTCCGTAATGAATGTTTTATACAGCTTGGAATATATAAGCAAGAAGAAGCATAAATGTACACTTTAAGTCCACATTACATTTAAATATAAAGAACATATAATTATTAAAATGCATTATGGGACAATGTTTTGGGAAGAGTTAGTATATTCATTGATTGTATTAATATTTTGTAGTTTAATCTATATTAGAACTAAAGAAATATACAATTTAACAAGACATAAAGGTATACATTATTTTAGAACTGCATTCTTATTTTTAGGATTTTCATATTTAGGAAGATTTATTTTACATTTAATTATGGCAAGCTTAATTGCTATGGACTATTTTATTCCTAGAGGAGCTTTATTTCCTATAACAATTGTTCCTGTAAGTTATCTTAGTACTATGGCAATATTATTCTTAACTTATGGCATGGAGTGGAAAAAATTAAAAATAAAGAATTTTAATTTTTATGCAAACGTTATTTCTATACTTGTTGCATTTACTACATTAATTCTTAGGTCGCCAATTGTATTGTCTTTAATTCAATTACCATTAATAATATTCATATTATTTATTTCAACAAAACATTATATTCAGACAAAAAAGAAAACTAGCGTATTGTATTTTTTTGTTGGATTGTTGTGGTTAATTAGTTTATTTTTAATTGGACCAAGAAAATTAATACCGAGCGAAATAAGTCTATTATTGCATATCATTTCAATCAGTGTATTCATAATAATATATTATAAAGTTGCTAAATGGACAAAATGAGAAAGAGAGACAGATTAGAGGTTATTCACGATATTCTTAAAATAATTAGTGAGAAACATAATTCTATAAAACCAACACCATTATTAAGATTCTCTAATCTTAGTTCCAAAAGCTTTTCTGAATATTATCAAGAGCTATTAAAAAAAGAATTAATTAAAGAAATTCTAGATAAAAAAGGAAAGAAGTTTATTACACTAAGTGATAAAGGATTCAAATATTTAGAAAAATATAAGATGATTATTGGTTTTATTGACGAATTTGAATTATAGAGGACTTTGATTAACCTCTAAAATTTTAGTTATTTATTATATATCAAAGTTCGCTATATAGGGTTTATAAAAACCCTCTATAAAAAAGAAAAAAAATTATTCCCGAAATATAGGTCTTGTTGCTTCTAGTATTGGTAAGTTTGCTTCAGTTGGAACGTAAATAACATCAGCTCCAGCAACTGCTAAACTTTCAATAAATTTCCACTTAAGATATTCTTCAGAGATAGAGTTTGCTATAATCTTATTACTTTCAGCAATTCCTTTTGCTCTTGCAATATCAATTTCAGCATCTTTTTGAGCACTAATAAGCTCGAACTCTTTCTTTTGTGATTGTTGTTCTGCATCAATCTTATCTTCGATAGAGTTTCTTACTCTTTCTGGAAGTGCAACATCTCTTAACAAAGCGTCTTCAATAACTAATCTATCTCTTAATTTGTCTAAAAGATATAGTTTTAGTTTAGATGCAATCTCATTTCTACCTTCTTCAGAATATACTGATTTTGCTTCATACCCTGAAACAATGTCTCGAATTCCATTTCTAGCGTAAGGAATTAAAAGAGTCTCTTCAACACTGTCTGAAACAGTTTGCATGATTTCACTTGCTTTATCAGGCCTTATTCTATAGATTATACTAATATCCAAATCGACCATAAGCCCCTCTTTTGAAGGAACTGAAACTTTTTCTTCCATGGTTTGAATTTTTGTATTAATTGTATAAACTGTACTAATAATCGGCATAAATACTGTAATACCTGTACCAATTTCTTGATCATTAAAATTTCCTAATGTTTTCTTAATCCCTACTTCTCCATCATCAATAATTCTGATAGGATTTAGCACTAAAATAATAACAAATGCTACAATCAAAATAGCTGGTAAGAAAACCCAATATTTATTTTCCATTTTATATCCCCCACAATATTAAATGTTATAATATGTTGTTTATTTAAGAATATTGTGGTAAATATACTGATCCGTAAGTAAAATTTGGAATTATTTTTACAGATTAGTATATCCTTAGAAGCTATAGCTTCTGGGACACCAAAAATTTATAATTTTTGAGTGTATAAACTGCAAAAATTAAAATTTTTATTTGCGGTTCAGTATAAATCCGTTTTTTAATAGAATTGCGAAATTCATTTCTAAATAAGACATTACCAAAACATAAAATCATGAATATGTGCGTACCACCTCCCCTATTGATTTTATCAAAGATTTAGGATTTGAAGATTTTTCGATTGCATCGCCAATAATTATAACATCAGCCCCCGCAGATAATATACCTGTTACTTGTTCTGGTGTCTTAATTCCACCGCCTACAGTAATTGTACCATCAAAACTATCTCTACAACATTTCACTAGATAAGAGCTCACTGGATAGGACGCTCCTGAACCCGCTTCTAAAGAAATAGTTTCTAAACCCAGCATTTTAGCTGCTTCACAATATCTTTCCATAGATTTACAATCTTTAATTATATCAGGTTTTGTAACTTTTCCTACTGTCAGTTGATCTGCTGGTTCAACCAATAAATATGCAGTAGGAACTATCGATAATTTATAATTTTTAATAATATCTTTTGACTTAACAATAAAATCAAATCTAAAATATTGATCTGTTGAATTTAATAACAAAGGCATCACAGCATAATTTGCTAACTTGCTAAAAGTAGTATGATGTGAAGGGATTAAACCAATTTTATTCTGTGAATATCCTATATCCAAAAGACAATTAATAGATATATCCATTAATTCTTCTGTAACACCAGTTGACCCTCCTATAATGACAGAAGTAAAATAGTCTTGACATTCAATGATATGTTCTAAATGATGTTTATGCATCTTATCGGGATTTGTCCAGACATCTTTTCTATCTGGGTCAAGAAATATAATAAAACCCTTATTCTTTTTTAATTCTGGAAATAAATTATTTAAAGTATTTATTTTCATGTTCTTTTATCCTCCGTTCTATTAAATCATAATTTACAATTATTGACGCTAGTTCGCTAGGAATATCAAAATCAATTCCGATTCTAAGGCAAGATACAGGAGTGAGTTCTGTATTAAACTGAAAATAATCGCTTAGAATATTGCTATATGTTTTCAGGCTGACTTCAGGCAAAAGATATTTTAAATATCCTGAAATCTTACCTTTTTCAAAGTTCCTCTCAAATCTTAATTTAAGAACATCAAAAAAATATTTTATGCTTTTACATGAGACAAGAAAATTTACTTCTTTGCTTAATCCTACTCTGCTAAAACTTCTTTTTTTAAAAAAAGAATCAAGCCTATAAAAAAAGACTTCTTGTATTGGTTTACTTAAATCAGCATAAAATATTGTTCCATGTGACCAATGAAAATCTTTTGAATAATAAAACAAATGATGATATAAATCATATATTTTCTTAAAGTTATTTTTAGGCACAACAGGTATAATTAGGTTATTTGTAACAAAGTATTTGTCTATAAAAGTATCTATGGAATTTGAATCAACAAAAGGAGCATCGGAATATGAAAAGATAACTTTATCTGGATTTAATGCCAATGATTTATTTAATGAATTAAGATTTGTTTCTTCAGTTTTAAATAATTTACACAGACAATTCAATAAGTTTATTTTAATACTATCAGTAGATAAAACCACTTTTTCATTATTATCTATTAATCCCTCATTTATAGATATTACATAATCTTTGATATGCTTAGAATCTTCAAAAGCCTGAATTGTTCTATCCAGAGTTGTTTTTCCTCCGATTTTAATAAGTGGTTTTAATGTTTTTGACGTTATTACACCCAGTCTTGAACTTTTACCACCCGCAAGAATTATTCCTTTGACCATAATTGTTTAAAAAACAAATCTCTTATATATTTGAGCCAAAATTATTTTTAGGAAAAAACCTAAAAACTTTTAAAGAAACTATTGCTAATAACTCTATATGAATACTAGGAATATATTGATAGAAATATTGGGTATTGAATGGCCTATAAATGCTAAAAGATTACACTTCATTATTAAAAGTAAATACAACAAAACTATTTCCTATCATACTATGTATGAAATTTTACAAGATCTTGTAGAAAAGCAAATCGTTAATAAAATTAAAAAAGCATATTTATTAAATAATAAATGGATAGAAGGGAAATTACTGACTTTTGAAAGAATACGAAAATCTTATGACAACAAAAAGCCTATGAAGATAATCGATAAATCAACTTCACAGATTAAGCTTTACTCAATTTCAGAGCTTTACCAATTCATACTTAAAAGTATAAAAAATAACTTTTTTTCAAGTAAATCTGAAAAGTTTTATATGAACTGTCAACATTTATGGGGTTCGTTCTATACAGAAGAAGATAAAATTATATTAAAAACTGCATTTAAAAAAGGTGCATTTATCATATGTAAAAAAGAAACTAAATTGAGTAAAGAAATATCTAAATTCTATAAAAAGATGGGCGCCAAGGTTGTCATTGGATCAGAAACAAAAGGACCAGATACTATTATTATAGATAATAGTGTAATTCATATATATTTTCCTGAACAAATTATTAATGAAGTTGATGGATTATTTAAGGGAGCAATAAATCTTAAAAAAATGAGAAAGTTTAAACAAATATTTGAAAAGACAATCGAAATTGATGTAGTAATAATAAGAAATAATAATATAGCAAATAAAGTTAAATTAGAAATTATAAAACATTTTTAATTTAATTATCCAATACAAATCCTTTTTTTAATAGAATTGCAATATATGGATATAGTTTATTTTCTCTGACAGCAGGACAAGCAGGAGATAGAATTATTTTATTTCCTTCAATAAATAATGGAAATTCTTTACAAACTTTTGGGCGTTTTGGGTTTTTATGAA
>CAYZMD010000072.1:0-7526 GCA_964479425.1 uncultured Methanosarcinales archaeon
GCAATATCAATTCATCAGGAACAACATTATTTGCAAAAGATAGTGATGCCCCTACTTTATTATTTAATACAACATCAGCAGCACAAGTTGATGAATTGAATACAGTTGTAATTACAAGTGGTTGGACTTATGGTATTAATAATTTGTCAACAGGCTGGATATATATTGACGGAGAGCTGGCAGATACAAACTTAACGCCTTTGAATTTAGATGGAACAGGTAATGTAAGTTTTACATATACAACAACTGCCGCACAAGCAGGAACTAATATAAGCATATATTTGATAGTCGGTGATAGCTCTGGATTGAATAGTACTACAAGTGATATTATGCATGTATATGTTGTGGATAAAACATCACCTACTGTACAATTGTTGAGTCCAATTAGTGATCAATTGACGAATTCAGTTTCACAGACACTACAGTACAATGTTAGTGATAATGTTGCAGGAAAAGTTGCTAATTGTTCATTATATATTGAAGGTACATATAATCAATCAAACCCATCAGTTCCAGTTACGGGTGTAGCACAGTCATTTTCTGTTACATTTTCTGCAGTTGACGATACAATAAACTGGAATGTTACTTGTGTAGATGTAGATGATAATGAGGCAAGTGATACAGATTCATTTATACTGGATGTAACAGTGCCAACTGTTATATTAGCATATCCTAATAATAATACTTGGACCAATTTAGTTGCTCCAACATTCAGATATAATTTTACAGATGCATTGAGTGATAACGCGAGTTGTACTTTGACATTGAATTCGGTTCAGTTTACAAATACGGTTGATAATGTAACAAATAAAGAAGTGAATGCGTCAAGTACAGGCATAGTTAGCGGTTCAATTTATTCATGGACAGTGGCATGTACTGATCTTGCAGGAAATGTAGGAACAGCGACGAGATTAATTGGGTATGATACTGTTAAACCAAGCACTACTTTGACATATAATATATCTAGTGCAGAATCAACTTGGGTAAAAACACCTGTTTTGGTCACGGTGAATGCGACAGATGTATCTTCTGGTGTTAATTATACTCAATGGAAAAACTCATCGAGTGGTTCATGGATGAACATAAGTGGAACATTTGTTATTTCAAGCAATCTATCTCAGAACATTATATATTTTAAATCAATCGATAGTGCAGGTACTGCTGAGAATGAGCAGCAGAAGTTTTTTTATTATGACGCAATTGCACCAACAGCTCCAAGCGTAACACTAAGTACAAGTACAGTTGCGCCAAACACAGCATTCACAGTAGATATCACAAGCTCAGATTCTTTGTCTGGATTAGCTTCAACTGCATTATATGAGATGAATGGTACGACAGGAACTTTAACTTATTCGAGCGGAAAGTATTCAGGAACATTAACTTCTCCGGCAATAAATGGTGTCTATAACATTACAATAACTGTGAATGATACCGCAGGAAATAGCATATCTGATACATTGAATCAGATAACTGTCAATGGAACAATTGCTTCAATATCAGTTAATCAATCAAATGCAAGTGTTGTAATAAATAATTCAAAAGTTTTGATTACAATAGGTGGTACAAACGTCAATGGTTGGTATAATTATACTGGAGGAACAGAAACAACAATAGTTGGTGGAATAGCAACAGTCACATTAACTGGGGCAACAACATTCAATCTATATGTATATGCAAATAATACTGCAGGATTGACGAATGACAATTATACTTATTTCATAGATATAGCAGGACCAGTGACTGCAATTACAATTCCTGCAAATGGAGCGAAAGCGAATTCAACAGTAACTGTTACAGCAACAGCAGCAGATACGGGTGTAGGAACTCAGCAAGTTGTATTCACTGTAACTGAAGTCGGAAGTAGTACTGTATATAAAACAGTAACAGATACAGTATCTCCATATACATTTACATTAGATACTTTTGAGACAACAGATGGTAATTATAGTATTAAAGTAGTTGCTACTGATTATTTCAGCAATAGTAATACTGTAACAACATATGTTTCAATCAATAATACTGAGTTATCAGATACAGTTCTTGCTGATGTGGCCGGTGAAGCTGATTTTTCAGGATCAAATTTTGCAACAGTATTAGATGTAATAACGGGAGTGAATGCAAGTAGTAATGTTGCAGTTATAATACCTAGAGGATTAACAACTTTACCTTCAACTAGTCAATTGGTAGAAACAATCTATACTTTGAATATTTCAGCAGATACACCTGCAACTTCAAGAGTATATTTTATTATATCTACTGAAAAGCTTGATTCTTTAAGCATTACATCACCATACTCAAACTTATATGTATATGCAAATTACGGAAGAGGAATTGAAGCGGTTGGTGCAGCTACATATGTTGATTTGATAGTGAAAAACGGAAATGAGTATGCAAGATTCTATTTTGATACAACTGAATATAGTATTTTCTTTATAGGTAAACAGGGAACCACAACACCAACACCAATTATAACTACAACTAGTACATCATCAAGTAGCTATTCAGGTGGTTTAAGTTCTATCCTTACAGAAAAAGGAATTACAGTAAGTCATAAGTGGGCTGATGTTAATCCGAATTTACCGTATACAATGAGTTTAACTAATACAAAAGTGGCTTTTAGGAAAATCGTTTTTAAAGTTAAAGAAATGGCACAAAATGTGGGATTAGGTGTAACTGCATTAACTGTAAAACCAGATACAACTTCCGAGATTGTAGACCCAGTATTCCAGTATTTGGAAGTTGATACAACAAATTTAGATGATACAAACATTGCATCTGCAACTTTGAGCTTTAAAGTTGACAAATCTTGGTTAAACGGTAACACAAAAGAAACTGTTGTATTATTAAGATTTAGTGAAGGTAAATGGGATGAGCTAACAACAACTTTTGCTAGTGAAGATGACATATATGCTTATTATGATGCAATTACTCCGGGCTTTAGTTATTTTGCGATTACTTCAAAGAAATCAGAAACAGAAGGGGATGAAACGCAATCAGCAGAGAAGGATGATGAATCAGTAGTTGAAGAAGATAAAGTAGTTCCGGAAGTTGTTCCAGAAATTGTACCAAAAGTTGAACCTATTACACCTAGTAAAGGATATGGTTGGACAATCGTAATTGCAATATTAGGATTAATTGGCTACTTTTATTGGAAGAAGCAATAATTTTTTTTTTATTTTGATTTAATTTTTTAATTGATGTTTATTATAAATATATATTTTTATCATTAAATTATAATTTTATATTATTTTCATACTAGCATAACCAACAGCATTTTTGTAATCTTTAGAAATATCTCCACTTGTATAATAGTTAAGAAGTTCTGCTTTTGTTGCACCTAGAAGTTTTGCAGTAGCAATCATTGTTGCAATAGCTTTATTTCCGCAAATTGTTGCATGTGTTTCGTCAATATATTTTAAAAATCCTTTAGCATCTAATTTGTTTAAGTAGCTGATTGCTTTTCTATCTAGATTATATATGTGTTCTTTTATTTCTGTTTTGAATGGAACGTATCCATAGTTTGGTCCGTAATGTGTGAAGTCTGATGACGCAATTAATGTTACTTTTATTCCAGTATTTTCAATTGCTTTTGCAATAGAGAAGGCAATGTCTTCATAAGGACAATCATAAGCAATACTTATAGGAATTATTTTAATATTTTTTTTTATGAATTGTAAGAAAGGTAGTTGAACTTCAATTGAATGTTCTTCTTGATGTGCGGCATCATTTTTTTCAATATTTTCTGATAAATATTCTGCAAATTTTTTGTGGCATTTTACTTCTCCTAGTGGTGTCTCCCAATCTTGCGTTGTGAGTGCAGTTCCTCCAATTCCACTATGATTAGTTCCAAAAATTATGTATGCATCAGGTAAAGAATGTTCTGCAATCTCCTTATATGCATATGCTGCGCATTTTCCTGAGTATTCATATCCAGCGTGAGGAACAATAATCCCTTTTAATATTTCTTTTTTTCTTTTGTCTGGCATTCCTGGCCCTTGAAGAAAAGATTGTTCAATTTGCTCTTTAAGTTCTTGAGGATAGTTTTTATATAATGTTCCGCTTACAGTAGGTTTTCTTATCATTATAGTTTTTTATAATTTAAGGATATAAAATACTTTTGATTATTTATAGAATTAATTCTTTTTTTTGTTTTTTTAATTTTTATTAAGAATATGTATTCAAATGTTCTTGATCAATTCTTAACCATACCGGCATTCCAATAATATTTGAATCTATCTTTGAAATATCTGAAAAATATAAATAATCAACTATTGTTTTTTCCTTAATACTTATACTATTTTGTATTAATAATGGTATATCAACAAGGCTTTCAATGCCATATTTTGAGGCTGATGTCTTTCCTTTTAGTCTATCTAAAAAATCAGGAGCTAATGTATTTGTTATATATTCATGACTATAAACATGATTTAATAAATCACTTTTTGGATTGATTATGCTTGTAGTTTTTATATAGTTGCTAATTTGATTGTTAGTATTTAATGCATAATTTGGGTCTTCTAAACCTATAATTGAAATGTCTGAATATATTGTTTTATTATATTTGTAGTTTGCTGTATTACTTGATAATGATATTTCAGTGTCAATATTTATTTGAATATTCCATGGATTATTATGTTCTATATTTACATTATTAATTTTTATTTCTAACTCCATATTTTTACTAGCAGCAATTTTTTTATTGGTTTTTATCCATGTGTAAATGTTTGTATTATTCATAATTTTATTATCTATTCCATTTAATTTATTTTCTAAAAATAGTTCTTTGAATTGTTTTTTTGGATCATTACTAAAAGAATTGGTTTCAATTATATTTGTAACTATTGCAATCATTGCTTTTGTTCCAATTATTTGTGCCGCTCTTACTATATCATTTTCAATATCGTCTAAATAGTAATTCATAGTTGTTACTCTTTTCTCGTCTCTAATAATATCAAAGTCTTCATTATATATTGTTTTAAGCTGAGCTAATATTAATCCAATTAATAGAATTGTACTGATTGTAAAAAACATTGCTTTCTTATTTTTTTTAATCATCGCCATACTCTCACTTCAGCTTTTGTTGGACCAATAAGTTTTGGAACCCCTCCTATTTCGTTGATTCCAATATTCATACTTAGTTCTTTTATATTGAAAAATATTTTTTTGTCATTATCAAAATCTATGTTTCCAAATAATAAATATGCTGCTACTTGCATTGCATCATTGCTGTCATAAATATCATTTCTAAAATTGCAGATTTCTGTTCCTAAATAATCATTTGGTACTCGTATGTTTGCACTTGTATCATCCTCAAATTCTAATTGCCAAATACATCCCTGACTTTTAGGTAAAGCATTTGTATATTTAACAACTGGAGTGTATAAAACTTCGTAGAAAATTTTATTTTTATCACTTCCTCCCTTTTTTTTATTTTCTAATCCTGTTCTAATATAAATTGAATTTTTATTAAGTAGGTTTTTTGGGTGTATTTCATAACTATAAATATCTCCTAAATCTGTGTATGGTAAGTTGAAAGAGTCAAGGTTAAATATCTGCTCATTATTTATGGTTATATTATTCGTCCAATAATTTTTTGAGTAAGAAGTTATTATCATTTTATTTAATTTAAGTTTATCTGGAATATCCAATGTTGTATAACTAATATTATTATCTATTTGTTTTTCTAGGTTGAATAAAATTCCATTTTTTTCTTCTTTACTTTGAATAATTTCAATGTATGAGTCTGCAAAAAGTTTTGTTGTATTATGACTTATGTTTGTTGACGCTGTTTGTTTATTATATGTTATTATATTCTCAGCTATTGTAGTATAAATGTTGCTTAATTCGTCTGCATTACTTGCATCAAAATATTGGCCATTATTACATGCCATTTTTTGTAATGTTGTTTTCTCAACACTGCTGCCAAATCCTACAGTATAAACGTCAATACCTTTAGCACATGCATTAAGGCTGGCTGTTATTGCGTCTTTTTTTGCATTTGAACTATAGCATCCAACATTTGCTTCACCATCGGTCATAATTACAATTGCTTTATTATTTTCAGATGTAAGCTGTTGTGTTGCTCTTTCTACTCCGCAGCATATACAAGTTCCATACCATGAATCCATATTATTTATGTGATTATTAATTACATTGATATCATTGGTTAAAGCAATTTCTCCCACTATACCATCGGGAAATTCAATAATATTGGTTTTGCAAGGTTGTTGTACATATCTTGAATTAGTGTATTCTGCACTGTATTCTACAAGACCTAATCTGTTACCTCTACTAATTAAGTTATTGGAAAAAGCTAATGATGCTTCTTTTGCAATATCAATTCTTCTTTTGGCATTCTTCCTGCAATTTCTTGTTCGTATCCATTTGCTTCCGCAAGCTGATTGTCCTTCTTTGTCTGGATAATTAAAATTAGTCCAAATCATGTTTGTAGCATAATCTCCATTCTCATTACTGCAAAACTCCATGCTGCCTGATAAGTCTGTTATTAAAACAACATCTACGGATGACGGTTGTGAAATATTATTAAGTTTAATTCTGATTGGAGTTGTTTTATTACTTAGCTCTTGATAGTTAAGAATATTTTTTAATGTGTTGTCATTGATGGTTATTGTTTTTTCTCCATTAGGATTTTCTTCATAAACTGTAACATTGCCAATTAACATTTGTGTATTATACTCGCTATCTAAATGAAGATTGATGTTCATTGATTCTATATCTCGAGTACTAATCCCTGAATAATAATTGATAAATCCATTAATTCCTGTTAACAGTATTTTTGTTTTTTCTTCTGGAATATAGACTATGTCTTCAATAATATACTCTATTGAAAAATATCCTCCTGCAATATATCCATTATTTATAAATATAATTTCGACTTTATTATCTCCTATTTGAAAGTCATTTGTATTTGTAATATTATAATAAAAGTCTTCTTTATTATATGACGAAATAAAATGATTGTTAACGTATATGCTAAAGTCTGAATCAGTATCAAATTCAAAATTTGCTCCTTTAATAGAATTGGCTTCATTTGGTATGTTTATATTAAATGTTAAATTTCCTTCTCCTATATAACCTCCAAAGAATTTTCGTGTATAATATGTTTTATCTTTTAATTGACTTAAACTTGCCTTTACAATATAACTTTTACTTATTTTATTTTTTTCGATACCTGTTATTGACTTTGAAGAAGTTATTAGTTGTTTTGAGTTCTTGTTTGAACTTTGATATATTGATTCTTCATCAAAGAAAATACCATAACTTAACTGATTGGGTATTATGTTTTTTGAAGTTTCTTCAATTATTTTATTTGCTGTGTTAATATCTCCTTTTGCCCAAAATATTGATGCGGTTTCAAGTATACTATTATCAAGATCAAAAATAATTCCTGCTTGAATTAGATTGTTTATGTAGGTTGAATTTGTATCGTTTATATTCCACACATTCAACATATTATTCATATCTTCAGAGTAAAGTTCAAGTTGATTTGTTGGATTTTCATGTAT
>CAYZMD010000073.1:0-7448 GCA_964479425.1 uncultured Methanosarcinales archaeon
ATTACATACCAATTAATCATAAATTTGAAATATGAAATAATAATAAAACGAAAAGTGAGAGTTCATTTTCAAAGTACATCATTATTTAGAAATTATTATTTATTAGATATAATAGTATAATATTGTTAAATATAGAGATATAAACATAAAATCCGCAACTTTTATAAATAACCCCTTGTTTCTGAGTGATATTACCCGAATACTATACCGAGTATAGGAGGGACAAAATGGATAAAAAAAGTATAACTGAAGCTCTTAAAAAACTAAAACAAGATAACAAGAAAAGAAAATTCTCGCAATCAATAGATTTTGTTGCTAACTTCAAAGATATAGATCTAAAGAAGACAGACCAACATGTTGATTATTTTGTTCAACTACATCATCCAAGAGGCAAAAAGATTAAAGTTTGTGCTCTAGTTGACAGTGAACTTTTAGAAGACGCAAAGAAAACTTGCGATCATGCGATTCATCTTGATGACTTTCAAAAATATGCAAAAGACAAAAAAGCAGCAAAAAAGCTTGCAGCAGAATATGATTTCTTTATTGCTCAAGCAAATATCATGACTAAAGTTGCTGCAACTTTTGGTAGAGTTTTTGGTCCAAGAGGAAGAATGCCAAATCCAAAAGCAGGATGCGTTGTTCCACCAAAAGCAAACTTAAAACCATTATATGATAAATTACAAAATACAATTAAAGTTTCAGTAAAAGTTACTCCAATGTTTATGTGTGGTCTTGGAAAAGAAGATCAAGACGAAGCAGAAGTAATTGATAATATTATGACATTATATAATAGTCTAATACATCATTTACCAAAAGAAAAAAATAATATTAAAAAAATGTTCCTTAAGCTCACAATGAGCAAGGCAATTGAGGTTCAATAAAATGGCACACGTTGCAGAATCAAAAAAGAAGGTAGTACAGGAATTTGTTGATTTAATCAAAAAATATCCTATTGTTGGAGCAGTCAATATGGAAGGACTTCCAGCACCGCAACTACAAACCATGAGATCCATGCTTAGAGATACAGTTGTTCTTAGAATGACTAAAAGAAGATTATTAACATTAGCATTAGAACAAACTAAAGCAGACAAGCCAGGAATTGAAAAATTAAAAGAGAACTTAAAAGGTATGCCTGCATTATTATTTACAAAAGAAAATCCATTTAAGCTTTTCAAAAAACTTAAAGAAAATAAATCTACTGCACCTGCAAAAGCAGGACAAACTGCACCAAAAGAAATTGTAGTTAAAGCTGGTCCAACATCATTTGCACCAGGTCCAGTTATTGGTGAACTTGGCGCATTAGGAATTAAATGCGGAGTAGAGAATGGAAAAATTGCTATAAAAGAAGACAGTGTTGTTGCACAAGAAGGAGATATTATCAGTCAAAAATTAGCTGAGATATTAACTAGATTAGGTATTGAACCAATGGAAGTTGGGCTAGACTTAGTTGCAACATATGAAGATGGAACTATTTTTACAAAAGATATTCTTAATGTTGATCAAGACGAATTTATGCAAAAACTTCAAAATGCAGCTTCATGGGCATTTAATTTATCAGTTGAAGCAACTTATCTAACTAAAGATAATATTGAATTATTAGTGCAAAGAGCATTTAGAAATTCAAAAGGATTAGCTCTAGAAGCAGCTATTATGGCAGATGCTGTTGCAGAAGAATTACTAACAAAAGCTGAAAGGCAAATGTTGAGTCTAAAAGATACTGCAAACATTGATGTAACTGCTAAACCAAAAACAGAGAAAAAAGAAGAACCTAAACCTGAAGAAAAAAAGGAAGAAGTAATTGCTGAAGAAATTAAAAAAGAAGAACCAGCAAAAGAACAAACAGAGATTATAGAAAAAGCTGAAGAGAAATCAGAAAAAGAACCTGAAGTCAAAGAAGCTAAAGAACAAATCAAAGAAGATATTGCAAACTTAGAGGAGAATATGGACAGAACTGTCAAAGAAGCTCCAAAAGAAGAACAACCAAAACTAGAAGAACAAAAAAAAGAAGTAGAAGAAGTTGTTAAAAAAGAGATAGAGAAAGAAGAAACTGAAGAGAAAAAAGCTGTTGAAGAAACAAAAGTACCAAGCGCTCAAGAACTGGTTGAAAAAGTAAAAAAAGAAGAACCAAAAACTGAACCAGAAAAAATACCTAGTGCTCATGAGTTATTAGCTCAAAAAAACAAAAGAGCACAGGAAAAATTAGTGAAATCATGAAAATCTGAAAAGATTTTTATGACCCTAAAAATCGATTTGTGATTTTGGGGTGTCAAAACGCATAGCGTTTTGAACATGCCAAAAATTTAATGAATTTTTGAGCATAAAAAAATCATTATTCAATGGAGGATACCAAAATGGAATACATATACACTGCAATGTTATTGCACAAAGCCGGAAAGGCTGTTGATGAAGCTACTGTTAAAAAAGTCTTAGAAGCTGCTGGAGTTACTGTTGACGAAGCAAGAGTTAAAGCATTAATTGCTGCTCTTGATGGAGTTAATATTGATGAAGCAATCGAAAAAGCTGCTGTTGCACCAGTTGCTGCTGTCGCTGCACCTGCTGCAGGAGAAGCTGCACCCGCTGCAAAAGAAGAGAAAAAAGAAGAAAAGAAAGATGATGGTCAAGCAGCTGCAGGACTAGGAGCTTTATTTGGTTAAAGCTTTTCTTATTTTTTTTATTATATTATAAACAATAAAAACGTGTTTTAGAATGGACAAAGATGTTGAAAAAAAAACAAAAGAAGTAAAAGGACCTGATTCTATTAGTGATGAAGATAAAAAGAAACTTCTTGAAGAGCTTAACGTTAAAAGAAACGAAGCTAATGACATTAAATTAGAACTTAATAAAATAAACGAAGTTAAAGAGAAATGGTTCAAAAAAAAGCAAGAACTTAATGGAAAAATTGCTATGCTTATTAAAGATATTAAATCTACTAAAAACGTAAGAAATTCATTTACTAAAAAAGTAAAAGAAGATAAAAATAAAAGAAAAACAATGAATGATGCTCTTCGAGTAAAAATAGAAGAAGCAAAAACATTGCAAGCACAAAAGAACGAAATTCTAAAAAAACATAAAATAAAAAAAGATCCTTCAAAATTAAAAGAAGAAATTGATAAAATGGAACTTACAATTGAAACTGAAGCAATATCTTTTAACAAAGAACAAGCAATTATGAAGCAAATTAAAGAATTAAAAAAACAATATAAAGATCTTGCAGAAGTTAGTGGAGTATTTAGCAAATTAAGCGAATTATCAAAAGATATAAGAGCAATGAAAAAGGAAGTTGAACAAACACACAGAAAGGTTCAAACTCAAGCAAAAGAGAGTCAAAGCAAGCATGAAGAATTATTAACAACATCAAAAGAGATTGATGCTATTAAAGACGAAGAAAAAGCTGCATTTGACAAATTTATTGAAAATAAAAAAACATTTCAAGAAATAAATTTAAAATTCCAAGCAAAACTTACAGAAATGAATAAAATAAGAGAACAGCTTGGAGAAATTAGAGACGAAAATAAGAAAAAAGCTAAAAAGAAAAAAGATGAAAAATTAAAAGAAAAAACAATTGATGTAGAGCAAAAAATAAAGAAAAGAATGAAGCTTACTACAGAAGATATTCTTATATATCAGAGCAAAAAATAAAAATATTAAATCTCAATTTCATTTCTTATTATAGTATATTTAGTATATATTTGTAATTCGTCACTAACAACTTGTAAAGAATTAGTTTTCTAAACCTTTATAAATGCAAAACATTAGATACAAACTAGTGGTTAATGTGTGGGGGCACTTTTTATAGGGGGTTTTGAGAAACCCTATATAGCGAACTTTGATATATAAATCATTAAAAAACTAAAAATTTAAAGATTAATCAAAGTCCTCTATGTAATAAAAATAACTACTGATTTATTTTAATTCTTGAGAATATATTAAATTAATTAAAAAAATTAAATAATTTTAAAAATAATAAAAAAAATTATTGTTTAAATTCTGTATAATGACACTTACCACAAGTTTGTCTATTCTTGTGTTCAGCCATAAAGACGCCTTGACCACACTTAGGACAAGTCTTATTCTTCACTTTACCATTATCATAACATTTATACTTTGCTGATGTTCTTTTAGGTGTAGCTCGTGGTTTTCTTTTTGCCATATTTATTCAACCTTCTCTTCAGCTTTAGGTTCTTCTACAGGTGCTTCTGCAACAGCCTTAGCTTCTTCTTTTGCTTTAGTAGCATCTTCTGCTTTCTTAGCAGATGCTTCTTCCTGCTTCTTAATCTTTTCTATAGCTTTTTTGCCAAGCTTAATGATTCTTTTCATCTCTTCTTCATTATTATAAATGTGAGCAATAACTTTAGCTTTAGTTTCGCCAAACTTATTATAAACATGTCGAAGCTCAATCATTTTTTCTTCAGCTTTCAATTTTCCTGCTAATTCTTTGATTATCTTTTCTGCTGATGGTGTAATACCATCAAATTCAATCTCTGCTGTTATTCTTTTTCTTGACAACAAAGGAGTTTCATTTTCTTTTAAAATATTCATCTGCATTCTCTTCACCTAACCTTAATAGCGTATTCACCTTTGATCTTAATATCCATCTTTTTTGCGATATCTGACTTATTAGCGTCAATAATATTGATTCTACCTTGCCATGTTGTTGTAAATGTTGTACCTTTACATATAGGACATTCATTACCATCAACAAAAATTTTGCACGATTTACATACCTTTTTTTTGACCATTTTTTATCCTCTATTTAGCTTTTGACTTTTTACCTAAGTCTTCTTCAATCCATTCTATTTTTCCTAATCCAGCTTGCCTCATTGTCAAACCAAGCTTTGGATTTGTAATATCTTTATAACTTACTGCAATTATTCTTGCCTTACATTTATCTCCAACTTTAAGACTTTTCTTAGATTCTTTACCCAATAAAACCTTATCTTTTGAAAATGAAACAAAATCATCCATTGTCTGAGAAACGTGAATCATTCCTTCAATTGGACCTAAACTAATAAACGCACCAAAATCAGCTACGTCTTTTATTCTACCAAGCATTACCTCTTGCAAATCGGGCTTGAAAGTTAATAATTCAAAAACAGTCTCATAATATGCTGCACCGTCGCCAGGAATTACTTGTCCTTCGTTAATATTGTTAATTTTATCGACATCAATAACAATGCCTAAATCTTTTGAAATATAACCTTCATAATCTTTCTTGATTCTTTTAATTACAGCTTCCTCTCTAGAAAGATTAAACAGTTCTGGTGGAACTCTTACATGATCTTTAACTTCTGTCCTATAAAACATTTTTTAGCCTCCGAAACTAAGGTATTTTTTTGATTTAAGTATAATGATTTTATTTGCAATTCCTTTTAATCTTAATTTAAGCTCTTTATCGTTTGTTGCAACGATTATTTGCTCTTTTTTTGCTTCATCAACCAATAAATCGTCAACAATTTTATTAGGTTGGTCTGTTGTGATTATATTTAAATGTTTATGCTTTATTAAGTCTAAAGCAAGTTTTGCCGCCCTCGAATCACTTCCTGAGGAGCTTTCAATTATTGAATTAAGCTCATCAAACGTCTTATCAATTATACAAAGCGTATATTGAAAATTGCAAATCCTATCAATTTCGCGGAAAATATCAACTTTGAATTGTCCAGGAATTAATAGGAAGTTAGTGTCGAGTATAACTTTCATTTAATATAATATATAGAATTTATAAAGTCTTTATAAAGGTTTTGGTGCTTTATCGCCGAAACCAAAGGAATGTAATGACATGGTTTCTGAAAGAGACTAAAGGAATAAAATAATATAGCTTCTGAGAGGAACTAAAGGAATTGTAATAAAGTAATTTCTGTCAATAGAGAAGTGATGAATTTACGTTGTTTTATAAAAAAAGAAAAAAAAATAGACTTACATTACTTCTTTGTATGCTAAATATAAACCGCTTACTGCAACTAATGCATAAACTGTGTTTATTAACCAAGGCAAACTCAAATAAGCTACTAGATTAATACTCCAGATAGCTAATCCCCAGTTAATTGCTCCAATAATTACTAGCCACATTGCTAGAACATCATACCATGCTTTTTCCATCTAAAAACACCTCTTGTTTTTAATTAATAGAGTTCTCGTAATACTAATATATAAATGTTTCTAATATACTTTTAGCTATAGTAGTTTGGTCATCCGCATTGCGTCTCCACTTGGATCAGGAGATTCAGAAATAATTGTTATATCTAATTTATGCTTTTTAACACTTGCAAGCAATTCTTTAATCTCTTTATCGGTCATTAGTAAATGTCTTCTTTCTCCTTTTTCAGTATATTCAATTCCTGAGAAATGAGAATGAATATGCTTTTTAAATTTCTGTAATTTTGGCATAACTTCGTCATAATCTAATTTTCCATTATTTCTTGCCCGAATATGTGCAAAATCAACAGTTAAATGACAACCTGTCTCTTTTGATAATCTTAATAATTCATCTAAATCTCCAAATTGACTACCTTTACCAGTTGTTTCTGGAGCAAGCTTTACTTTCCATTTGTTCTTTTTTATTTCTGCAAGTAATTCAATAATTTCTTTTTTTACTTGTTGATAACATTCTTCCTTTGTTGTTTTCAAATAAAAAGCTGCATGAAATACAATATAAATTACTCCTAAATCATTACCACGTTCACAAGCTTTCAATATCCTCTTTTTGCTTGCCTCAATTTTCTTTTCATCATTAGAATTTAAATTTATAAAATAAGAAGCATGTATACTAAGTTCAAAATTATTAGCTTTTGCAAATTTACCAATTCTAATAGCATCCGGCTTTTTCAAATACACTCCATATGTAAAAGCAATCTCTGCAATATTTAAACCATTATCTACAAAATATTTAATATTGTCCTCGGCCTCTTTTACACCACCGATTCCACTACAACCTATCTTAATCATTTTATTACTTTAACCTTTACAAAATACTTAGAAAAATGCATTATAATTGTTGAACTTAAAATACTATAGAGCATAAAAATAAAAGTTAAATCTAAAATTGTTTTAGGAAGATTAAAATTAATTAATAAAGCTGTAACAACTGCAACGGCAATCCCCTTAGGCATATTAAACGTCATAAACAATCTTTCTTTTAAGTTTGTCTCACCACGCAAACTAAGATAAACAGCGATATATCTAATGACCAAATAAATAAAGAATAAAATAATAGACTTAAACCAAAAGATGTAATCTGAAGGTAATCTAATAAGTAACCCTACGAAAATAAAAACTAATATTTCTAATATTGCTGAAAATAATTTACTAAAACTCATCAATGCAACTTTTTGTTTTATTGTAAAATTAGCAAACATGAGTCCAGCAACAGTGACGCTCAAAACCCCATTGCCACCTAAATTTTCAGCAAGAATATATGATAGTAATGCTGTAGAAATAACTGCCAAAGGAGA
>CAYZMD010000074.1:0-7329 GCA_964479425.1 uncultured Methanosarcinales archaeon
GAAAAGTATTAGAAAGTTACAGAAAAAAAAATTACAAGACTTTTCAAATCGTACATGGCAGTAAAAAAATATAAAGATTTATAAAGTTATGATTATTCTAAGTAATTATAGAAAAAAACAGAATACAGTGTTTAATGAAAAACGCTTTAATTCTAAAAATAAAGGTGAAAAAATGAAAGTAAAAAAATTAAAACATTTTGAGACAATAATTAATATTAGTATTAATTCTATGTTTGAGGCAAAAATATTGCCAAACAAATTGGTAAGTTTAAATCAAAATGTAAAATGCAAAGTAAGGAATTCTGGCGATATGCCTGAATCTGGAAACATTGCAGTAAAGATTGTAAAGGTAAGTTTACCTATGAGTATTGAATGTGAATACATTCAAGGAGATTATGAAGTAGAGAATGAATCTACTGATATCAGCTCTTTTACAATTGAAGACATCGGCAAAAAATCAAAAATATATTGTAAAGTTATACAAGTTAGCCAAACATCTGGCCCTACACTATTTACTCTATTTGACGGTACTGGTAGTATTGTAAGTAAAGCATTTGTTGGACCCGGAAAAAGAGCATTTCCCGAATTAAATGAGGAAGATGTGATTATGGCATACATCGAATTAAAAGAAAGAGATGGAAATCTTGAAGGTGAATTATTAAAATTCAATAAATTGGATGACGCTAAGTCAAGACAATTAGTTAATAAAATTCAAAGATTAAAAGATGAAAAATCTAATCCAAGTGAAATTCCTTTTTTAGTTAAGAGTGAAATTCTTGATAAATTAAAGCCTAAAATCATAAATGTTGCAAAAGAAATAAAAAAAGCAATCCTTGAAAATAGGCCTATCATTTTAAGACATCATGCAGATGTTGATGGATACGCAGGAGCTATAGCTTTAGAAAGAGCAATACTTCCTTTGATTCTTAAACAACATAATGATACAAGAGCTCAATGGATAAATTTTAAACGTGCACCTTCAAAAGCGCCGTTTTATGAACTCCTTGACGTAACTAAAGATTTAGCTTTCTCATTAACTGATATGGCAAGACATGGTGCGAAAGCCCCTTTGGTATTGTTAGTTGATAATGGCGGAACAGAAGAAGATTTGCTTGCAATTAAAAAATGTAAGATTTATGACGCAAAAATTGTTGTTATTGATCATCATTATCCAGGCAAATTAATTGACGGAAAATCAATGATTGATCCTTATGTTGATGCTTATGTCTCTCCACATTTAGTTGAAGGCGGATATCCAGATTATACTGCAGGTATGCTTGCAACAGAAGTTGCTCGATTTGTAAATAATGATGTTGATGAAAATGTATTATATCTTCCGGCGTTAGCAGGAGTTGGTGATAGAAGTAAATGTGTTGAATTTGATCAATATTTAGAGATTGCAAAAGAGCACGGCTACACTTTAGATTATCTAAAAGATATTGCTATCTGTGTAGACTTTGAAGCTCATTATCTGAAATTCATAGAATCAAGAGGCATGGTAAATGATCTTCTTGGTGCGAATAAAGATAAGCAAAAAAAGTTAGTCAGTTTACTAAGACCTGAGATTCAATTACGTTATGATGAACAGCTAAAAGTTGTAAAACATTATGTTAAAGTAATTGAAAAGTCTGATAAATTAGTTGTTGAATTACCATCGGCTAAAGTTGGATTTAGAGGAGATTTTCCAGCAATTGGAAGAATTACTGGCATGGCGCACGATTATATTTGTGAAAAAAATGAAGGCAAAGGAGTTGTGACGCTAGGGATTGGTCCTGACTTTTTAACAATAAGAGCAAACGATCATGTTAAGAATTTTAATGTTAATTTATTGATAGATCAAATCAAAGAAAAGATTCCTTATTCATTTGCAAATGGCGGCGGGCATGAACATGCTGGTTCGATAAAATTTGTAGAAGCTTCAAGAGATGAAGTTTTGGAATTTGTCAGAGGGAATATTTAAGCGGAGTAAAATCCGTAAAATTTTCGTTTTAAATGAAAAAATTAATATAAACTAAAAGATATAATACTTGATAGGTGAAACCAAAATGCATGAACAAGCAATACATCATACAAAAGAAGAATTAAGAGTTGAAGTTTTCAATAAAGTTTTCAAATACATGTTTTTTGGATTGTTATTGTCTGTTGCTGCAGGTTATTTGGCATTAAATACTTCTTTAAGAAATTATATTTTCTCTGGTTATGTATTTATTGGATTATTAATATTTGAAGTATTATTAGTATTTTTTATTAGCGCTAGGCTTGGTAAAATGAGTTATGGTGCAAGTCTAAATTTATTTTTCTTATATTCATTTGTAAACGGCTTAACATTGTCGGTAATATTTGTCATATATACAGTTGGTTCAATACTAAACGCATTAGGCGCGACAGCTTTACTTTTTGGAATAATGGCTTTTGTTGGTTATACTACTAAAAAAGATATGAGTAAGTTAGGACCAATTTTATTGATTGGACTTATTACAATAATTATTATGGGCGTTGTTAATTGGTTTTTACAAAATCCGCTGATATATTGGATTGTTACAATTGTTGGAATTTTAATATTCTTAGGACTTACAATGTATGATGTTAATAGAATAAATAAATGGATTAATTCAGGACGTGTTAAAACTCAAAATGATATTGAAATTATTGCAATATCTGGAGCATTATCATTGTACTTAGATTTTATCAACTTATTATTGTTGATATTAAGATTACTGGGAAAAAGAAGAAGATAGTTAAACCCAATCGTCTTCATTAAAATCTAGTTGTACTTTTTGAAGCATTGTTTTATGTCTTGCTTCTTGCATTGCAATTTCTTTTAATGCAGTTCTAGGTTCGCCCAATGTCATATACTTAACAAAGAACATATAATCATTATACGCTTTTTGTTCTTGAATAATTGCAAAGTCCAATGCTTTGATTATATCATTAATTACTTCTTCTGATACCATTAGTTTTCCTTGAGTAACGTCTTTAAGTATATTTAAATTATTTAATTCAGTTCTGTTTACTTTTTTAAGAATACTAAGATCCATTTTTTTGAATAAATTCTCATGTATTTTTTCTTCTTCATACAGTTTCATAAATAAATCTTTCAACGGTTTTATCTTAGCTTTTTTTGCTAAATCTTTGTACATTTTTTGACTAGCTTGTTCTTTAATAACAGCATTTTTTAATATTGTTTTTGTATAATCTTCCATTTTATCTTACCTTCACAGTTTTAATTTGTTTTCCGCATTTGATGCATGTCTTAATAACGTCTATCGTGCTAGACATAGCGCTATGACTAATGAATCTTTTTTGCCATTTATGTAGTCCAAAATAGCATAATAATCTCATTTTAATTGGATTTCTTTGAGAGTTTAAAATCTTTTTGATAGTAAATGGATTTATTTAACATCTTTGTCCTATTAGATGGACTAAAGTACACGAAATGGGACATAAAGTTTTTTATTGATTATATTTGTATTTATTTAATAAATTTTAAAAATTAGTTGAACAGTAATAAGATTTATAAAGGAATTAAGGAATTCTAATAGCTATGCCACGGTGGGACAATCTGGTTACTCCGCTAGCCTGGAAACTTGCCTTCAGCAAATTCTGAACGCGAGTGAAGTAAGCTTGTTTCCTTCGGGATATCCCAGTTCAAATCTGGGCCGTGGCGTTTTTCTTTATGTTTAAGTTACGACCTTGGGAGCGTTAAACTCAATGTTAAGATTTGAGGTACTAAAACGTTAAACTTCATGTTCATTTGGCGTTTTGCCCTTTAAAAGCTATACGTTTTCCGAGTTCTGTTTATCAATTAGCGAAGCCTATATCTTGTTGGAGGCTAAGAAAAATGTTAAAGAAAATGGATATATACAATTACGATAGAAAACTAAATGCCTATCGTACAAAAATTCAAAATTCAGACATGAGTGATAAGAATAAGAAGTTAATTAGTAAGTATGAAGACCATTTGTTTATGCGTGGTCTCAGTAAGCCTCGTGTGGTTAAGTACATGGAGACTATTTGGGGTATTCAAAAACATATAAAGAAAGATTTTGCTGATTATAATTTGGATGATGTTAGAAAATTTATCAGCATTTTAAATCAGACTGAATTCTCCCCATACACCAAGCAAGGATATAGAGTTGTGATTAAAGATATCTTGAGATGGATAAATGATGGCAAAATCCCTGAATCTGTCGCATGGCTAAAAATTCATGTAGGAAAATCAGAAAGAAAATTACCTGGTGAGGGAAGTTTGTTTACGGAAGAAGACATAGAACTGATACTTTCTAAATGCGAAAATATTCGTGATAGATGTTTGATTAGTTTGCTTTATGAAAGTGGTTGTCGTATTGGTGAGGTTGCCTCCTTAAGAATGGATAACATTAAGTTTGATGATTTTGGTGTAGTCATTACAGTTATTGGAAAGACTGGTGCAAGAAAGATTAGGCTTGTAAAAACAACTCCATTGTTAAGAGGACTAATTGCAGGACATCAATTAAAAGATGATCCTGATGGTGCTTTATGGCTTAATTATGGCACAAGAAATCATGGAAAAGCCATGATGTATGGTGCAATGCGTATGAAGATACAAAGAATATGCAAAAGTGCAGGGATAAAGAAAAGGTGCAACCCTCATCTATTTCGTCATAGTCGTGCAACACATTTAGCTTCACACTTGACGGAGTTTCAAATGAATCAGTACTTTGGCTGGACGCAAGGAAGTGATATGCCGTCAACATATGTACACATGAATGGTCGTGATGTAGACGATGCAATTCTTGCAATGAATGGTATTGCACCTAAAGAAAAAGAAGATTCGTCTAAGAAGTCAATAAAGTGTCCAAGATGCGATATAATCAATGCACCATTGACTAAGTATTGCAACAGATGTAATCAGGTTTTAGATGCTGAGACTGCTGTAAGCCACGAGAAAGAACAGAGTAACAAGAACGTAATCAATATGATTCTGAATGAGCTGATTAAAGAGCCAAGTATCAAAGATCACATACTCAAAAGAATAGGTGAACTTGGACTTTCAGAATCAATACTCGATTTGTCTTGATACTCTAACATTTTTTTTATTTCTTTTATCCAGAATGGTATTTGGTATGTCATGTAAGTATAAAGGTTATGAAGGGGTATAAAATGAACTCGGAGGATGTGTGGGGAATTGGGTATGTGGTGTATAGAAAAAGTTAAGCAAAATTTTTGTCCCACCTCGCAGAACTTCGTTCAGCCTAACTATTTTAGAAACCCCACTTACTCCATCAGATATAGCAAAAAAGCTTAAAATCAGCTTAACTCACGCTTCAAAGATAGTAAGAGAATTAAATTCTAAAAAACTTATTAAATGTTTAAACGAAGATTTATCAATGGGTAGAATATATCAAAAAACAAAAGAAGCACAAAAAATAATTGATTTTATAAAAGAAGAAATGTAAAAATAAAACATAAAAAAAGATAATATGACAAATCCACAAAGCTTTAAATATAAAGTAACATCTTAGGCATTTAAAATGGAAGAAAAAGAACAACTTGAAGCAGAAAAAGGTATTATACAAGAGGAATCCCCTGTAGATAAGGGACCACTCACTGAAGAAGAAAAATTAGATGAAGATGAAGATATTGACTTAATAAAGGCTTCTGATATAGTTAGAGATTTCTTTATAAAAATGCACCAACCATGGATCTTTTTTTTTCAAATACATTCTGTAGAAAAAAATTGTGAGGATCATGTTTATATCGTAAAATGTAGTTTCTTCCCAGTTCAAGGAAGTTATGAAAAAAATAATTATACAGTCAGAGTGAACATTAGAACCGGAAAAATAACAGATATAAAAGGATATTCTCAACATACCAAAACAAAAATTAAAACAAAATTAGAAACTCCAGATAAATCATGAAATTTCAAATTGAAGATATTATACATAATAGACTGACTCATTTAGAATTTTATAAAAAGTATAATCGTTACTTTAAAAATGGTATTATGCTTGATACTGCTCCTTTATTTACTTTTTTAATTGGCGGTCTTTCTACAAGACATAAAAATTATCTATTACAAGAAGAATTTAGATACACAATAAAACATTATAATATATTAATTAAATTTTTAAAGTTATGTAATATCAATAACTTTAAAATAATAATTACACCTCAAATCCTTTTTGAATTATTATCTCATTTTCAAAAAGCTTATTCTAAGTTAAAAGAAGAAAAAGATAAAGAAAATGTACTTAAAGAATTTAAAGATAATTATACTGAGTTATTAAAGTCAATCCATAAAGATATCTCAACTTGGGATATACTTAAAGATGGCAGAATGAAATTTTTAGAATGTGCAGATATATCATTTATACTTTATGCAAATACTCAAAAACATACTGCTTTATTAACTCAAGACAGTATTTTTCATAGAGAAGCAAGTACGAATGAAAAAATACTAGCAATCGACTTCGATAAACTAATAATGAATTCGCAAGATATCCCGGAACAATTATTGATTTAATTCTAAAATCTTGCCTTCAACCAATCAGCAGTAGATTTTCTCAAATTATAAGATGCCCAATGCTTAACAACTTCAATTACAATTAATTTATCATCTTTATCTAATGTACTTTTTAAATTATCCCTTACTTGAGATACACTTTCATTAGTTTCAACAAACCATGTAGATTCAAGAGTGTGACTATAAGTTCCATAAGCTTTAATTTTTTTATATAACTCCTTATAATCTTCTGTTTTTCCATCAATTAAATCATAACTAATACAATATAGTGTCAAGTTAATCCCCCCATTAATAATAGTAATATTAAATTTGAAAGAATTATATAAACTTTTCTGATATTTTACACATTCAAATTCTTACAAATAACAAGTTATTAACCCCGAGAAATAAAAATAGTCTAAGCATAGCTTAGTAATTGATAATTCTACATTAAATCCAAAACTACACCGAGAATAAAAATACAATCAGCACACCCCTTATCGGGTAGCATTTCCTTTTGGTGGGACAAAAACTCCGTCGACCATCAAAGGTCAACTACGCCTAACAAACGCTAAGAAATTCGCTGCGCTCATCCCGATTGACTACGTCAACCGTTCTTAGCTCACATGTTAAGTTCAATATTACTCATAAAACTCACTTGAAATTAACAATCAAGGTAAATGTTATAAAGAAAGAAATATTCTTATTCTGTTAATGAAAAACGATATAGTTAATATTAGAAAAAGACTCAATACTATCAGAGGGGAAATATTGTCAAGTGCTACTGAAATCGAAGGAGCACTTGGTTGGAGACTTAGAACTTATTTTTTTCCAAAAACTAATCA
>CAYZMD010000075.1:0-7209 GCA_964479425.1 uncultured Methanosarcinales archaeon
TATCTAGTTGTTCAGAAGAAAAACCATCTGTTGGCTCATCTAAAATTATAATATTTTTTGTTCTAATACTAGAATTTATTTCGTTAATTACTTTATTTAGTGCTAATCTATATGCTAAAGCACAACTTGTTTTTTCTCCGCCAGATAAATAGTCAAATGTTGTATCATAGCCATTTTGCTCAACAATAACCGAAAAATCCTCAGCTAGTCTTACAGACATATCCTCATCTTCCATTAAAATGTTAAACCACTTCTGAAAATAACTATTAAATTCAACATAAGCTTTCAGTAAAACATGTTTTTCAATCGTGAGCATTAATTCAGAGAAATGTTTTTCCTGCCAATTAAGGAATTCAAGATGTTTATGCAATTGCTGTTTTTTAGATAATTTATCATTTATTTCTTTATTTAATTGCATTAAATTATCTTCAATATTATCTAATTTATTATTTTGGACTGACAAACTAACTTCAATTTGCTTTTGTTTTTGAGATAAAGAGTCTATAACTTCATTTATTTTTTCTGTTTTTTCATCAATACCTTGCATTTCTTTAAGTTTTTCTAAAGTGTTTGCTAATTTTTCTTTCACAACATCAGACTCTTTGTCAATATTGATATTTGAATCTGTCAAATACTTTTTTCTTTTTTCTTTTTCAATTAAAGATAAATCAATATTTTTTAATTCTGTACGAAGGACAAGAACTTCATTTATTTGATGCAATATTTTCTTATCTTGAGTAATTTTTTCTTTAATCTCATCATGTGAAGTTAAAGACTTCAATTGATCTGTAAATAATAATTTTTTTTCAGATAAACTATGCATTACCTTCTTTTTTTCAATATTTTTTACAGATAATTGTTCTAAATGGCTTCCTTGGTTTTGTAATTTTTGATATTTTGCTTCTTTAGTATGAATTGTCTCTATTACTTTTTTTATAGCGAATATTTCTTTTTTTAAAATTTCTTCTTGCTGTGATAATACAACTAGCTTTTCATCTGTTGAAGATATTTGTTCTTGTTGTGCGTCAGTAATTCTTTTTTTATATTCAGCAGAGACATCCTGCAAACAAGTTGGACAATTGCTAAGTTTAGATATTTTTTTCTTAATATCTTTTGAATTGTTTAACGCGAAAAGATGTTTATGCTTTTCTTCTAATAATTGCGAATTAGCCTTTTCTTTCTCTTCTAACTTATTAACAATAATTGTTTTATTTGATAGATCATCTTTTAATTGTTGTAATTCTGCTTGAATCAGAGGTAAATCTTTCATTACTTTACCATCAACGTCTTTCTCAAGCATTATTATCTTATCTTCACATGCTTTAATTTTCATATTCAACTCTTGTTTTTTACTAATAGCATTCAATAATTTTGCTTCATTTTCAGATATTCTTTTTTCAACAACCTCCCTATTCTCTGAGACTTCACTTAATTTAATATGAGATTTTCTATAATTAAGATTACTCAATTGTTTATCAACAATTTTTATATCTTCAATATTTTGTTTTTTTCTTGTAGCAATATCCTCTAATTTAATAGAGTTTATTTCTTTATAACCTTTAAATTTATTAAATTCCTTTAATGTTTCACTTAATTCTTTTGACTTAGATTTTGCTGATAATAATTCAAGATTAGCATTTGCTAAATGATTCTTTGATTCTTTTATTTGTTTATCAATTAATTCTTTATCGTCAATAAATTGTTTTTTTAATTGTCTTTTTGAATCTAAATCAGAAATAAAGCCTGAAATAATGTTTGATTTTTGTTTCAAATAATTTGAGAATATAGTGGAATTTTCCCTTATTGTCTTATATTTGTCTATATCAAAAACTTTCCTTAAAGTATTAAGTCTTGACTCGGAATCTTCAGTTAGAATCTGTTTCATCTCCTCTTGAGGAGTATATACAGTAAATCTGTAAATTATATCTTTTGACTTACTGATTTGATCTTTCGGGTAATTTAATAAATTAAGAATTGCCGTTTTTAATTCAACAGGAGTCATATCTTTTTTTATTCCGTCAATTATGATATAACCTTCAGTTTGTTTTACTTCACTTTTGCCTCTCTTTAGAACTCGTTTTATGGTTATTACTTTTTTGCCTATTTTTAATGTTAATTCTACACTACCTTGTTTTTCTCCATTCCTAAGGAGACTAGCACCACTAAGATGTTTTCTTCTAAGACCAAATAAAGCAAACTCCATAGCCTGTAAAATTGTACTCTTGCCGCTTCCAATATCGCCACTTAAAAGAACAGATCCATACGGAAAATCAATTACTTGACGAATATAGCTACGAATATTTTCAAGAATGATTTTACTTATGTACATAATAAATTTGATAGTATATAGCTATAAATAGTTTGTGTTGTCCTGCTATACTGGTAAATTTATTTAGATAATGCTTAAAAAGAACCTACTAATTTCTCAGATTATGGTTAAGTTCACCAGTTTTTTATTTCGGGATAAGCTAGAAGATAGAATTGAAGATATTATGAATAATGAATTTTCTAAAGAAAATATTCTAAATAATAAATATCCTATAGAGAAAGTTGGAGAGCTTAAAGCTATACTTCAATTCAATTATGTATTTGTAGATTTGGCTATGGAACAAATATCAAACATTATAATGAAAAGAAGGGGAATGGAATATAAGATATTTGATGGACCAAAGAAAAAAAGTAAAGTTAAAGATGCAATAGTTGCAACAAAAGAATCATATTCAAAAATTAAAGACTATAATATTAGAACAAAATTGTTCGGATTAATTGAAAAATATGAAAGAGGAGATGGCCAATTCTACAAAGACATGCCTTTTGATGGAAGGGTTTTTATTAACGAATCAGAAGGAGTAATAAACATTGAAAGAGCAAAAAGATTAAGACGGATTGGCGAAAAAGTAAGATCAAGAATAATTCAAATATTATTTGATTTGGTTACTAGCTATGCCCAAAACAATCAAAAACATAGAGAAAGAACTCGAGGGACACACAATATACAAGAAGATATGGATGATGATTGGGAAAAAGCAGAACAACAAATCGCAGATGAAATTAAAAATGGAAAAAGACGACTTAAGCTTACTGGAAATCCAATTAATGACATAATTGGAATGAAATGCATTACTAAATATGGCGAGAAATTGGATGATATTGATAAGATATTTAGTGAAAAACCATTCCGAATCGAAAATAGAAAAACAAAAAGAAATGGTCCTGATTATTTAGCTAATCATATTCAAATAGTTTATGAATATCCTAAAGAACTCCTGACAAAAACTATAACAGAATTATACGATAGTGGTTCACATTTTATAGCTGAAGCAAAAGAACTAATGAAAGAAGCAGAGAAAGAAATAATATTTGAAGCAATTGCAATAGACAAAGCAAATTTTATTTATTCAGAAGATGGAAAAACCATGCATGAGAAAAAAGTAAAAGCGGACCGATATAAAAAAAATGAAGTCTATCAAGCATTCTTAGCAGATAATGTTGAAGAGATTACATATTTTATAATGAAATATGGCGAGTTCAATACTCTTCTTGAAGAATTTCCTTTACAAATCTTTACAGACTATGAATTTGATACTTTTGCTGCATTAAATGAAGAATGGTTTGGTATGCCGTAATTACTTTTTCATTGCAACCATTGCAGCGCCAATTACAGAAGCGTCAGTAATTTTACTCTTAACAACTTTTAATGTTCTATATGTTCTAGGAAAAAGATGCTTCTTTAAAGTTTGCATCATTGTACTTTTAAAATACAAGAAAGATTTAGAGACGCTACCGCCTAAAACTATAAGCTCTGGATCAATAGTATTTGCAATAACACTTAATGCTATTCCCAAATTAACGCCATATTCTTTGAAAACATTTTTTGCAAAACCTTTGTTTCGCTTAGCCATCTCAGCTAATTTTATAGGCGACATTGTCAGGCCTTGATATGTACTTAATCTTTTCAAAGCAGGACCTGCAGCATATTCTTCTAAAGTAATTCCTTTAAATGGTATTTTGCCAACCTCTCCAGCAGCTCCACTAGCTCCTCGATAAATTTCACCATCAACAATTATTCCGCATCCAAGACCAGTACCAACAGTTAATCCTGCAACAATCTTTTTCTTTTTGCCTTCTCCAAGTCTAGATTCTGCAAGTGCAAAACAATTAGAATCATTCTCAACATATGTTTTTCTCTTAAATTTCTTTTCTAAGAATTGTTTAATATTAAAACTTTTTACGCCAGATATATTAGTTGCTGTATCAACAATTCCTTTAACAGTGTCAACAGGAGCAGGAAAACCGACACCAATAGCAACAACATTCTTATCCCAAACTTCTTCAATAGCATTAATAATATTTTGCTTAACAACTTTTATGCCCTTATTAGCCTCTGTTAGAAATACAATACTCTTTTTTATGCTGTAATTGGGCGAGATTAAAGCGGCTTTTATCTTCGTACCACCAATATCAACACCAATATAGTATTTTGGCATAAATATCAAATTGTAAGAACACCTATTTATAATTTTGCGTTACTTTTATATAAAAAAACTATTACCACCACTTAAGCGTTTCAGGGGGTTTTACACGTGAGCATATTAAATTATGAATGTATGAAATTAGATAATGCACAAAAAAGGCAGTTTGTAGAATTTATTAATTTTAAGATAGATTTAGATGACGAAATCTCATTTTCAGATCTTCAAAAACATATTGGTATTAGCCAAAAACAGTGGGAAGAGTTTTGTTTAGCAAACAAAGAAGAAATTGGCGAAAAATTAAAAAGTTTTTAATTCTTGTTTTATTTTACTTCTTAAATTAAATATTTCGACAAATTTAAATACAAATCAATTATTAATATATGTATGAAGAATAAATTTACATTTTTAATTTTAGCAATTCTTATTTTATCTAGTTTTGTTATTGCTGATTTAGGGCCAAAGCCAAGTGTAGATATTGATGTTTATTATAATAGTAATAAAGTTTCCGACGCAAGTTTTAGTGCAAGAATGCTAGATTGTGTTTCTAAAGACGAATATTATCCTAAAAGGAATTTTATTCCTCAATTAAATATTAGCGAATATGATTCAGAAAAAGATTGTAATTGGATGCCTTCATCTTTAGCTTGGGGCGGCGATTGTAAAAAGAGCAAATGCCATTTTAGTTATAGGCCACCTTCAAAATTTAAATTGGCAGTATATATTCCAAGTCTAGATAAAGTGTTTATTACAAATGAAATTTCTCGAACAAATTTTAATAGTAATTATGAAGTTAAATTAAATAATGAAAATGTCGCAATAATTACTGAAACAACGTCTTTTCTTTCGACAGATAAAATTAGCTTATTTATCAACGCATTAATGATTACATTGGTGCTTGAATTATTAGTTGCACTTATTTATCTATCAATAAAAAAATTATCAAAAAAGATTTTGGTCAGTGTCTTTATTGCAAATATTATTTCACTTCCAATTGTGTGGTTTATCTTTCCAAGCATTGGAAATATTTTTCTCGTTATATTGTTATCAGAAATATTTGCAGTAGTCTTTGAAAAATATTTTATTTATTATTCAAATAGAAATTTGATCAGCCGTAAGAAATCATTTGTTATGTCTTTAATAATGAATATGGTAAGTTTATTTGTTGGTGGGTTTTTCTTGTTAATTCTAAGTTCGCTTGGGTTTTAATTGAGGAGCTTTATCTTATAAATAAAACACCACTAACGAAAATATTATAAGTATTTACAAATTCTATTTTAACATGAAATGTGCTTTTTGTGAAATACCTAAAATAAAGGAAAGAGCAATCATTGAGAATGAATTAGCTTGGGCATTTCTAACTAACATACCTATAACTATTGGTCATACATTAGTTGTGCCAAAAAGATGCGTTGCAAAATTTGATGATTTACATGATGACGAAGTCAAAGCTATTTTCAATTTAGCAAATAAAATTAAAAAAACGTTAACAAAAACTTATAATGTTGAGGGGTTCAATATTGCATGGAACGAAAATAAAGTTGCAGGGCAAAGTATTCCACATTTTCATTTGCATATAGTACCTAGAAAAGAAAACGATAATGGAATATATGAATATGAACCAAGAAAATTTCTTTATAGACCAGGTAGTAGAGAAGATACTCCTCAATCTGAACTAAAAATAGTTGCATTGGAAATTCAACAAAATCTTTAAAGGCAAAGAAAAAGATTTATTATTTATGAAAAATGAACTCAGGATAAATTTAAAAAAATACTGACACAATATTTGTCATTTTGATATTGATTATTCTTATTTAGATGCTGTTACCCACAAAATCTCAAATTGCGCCTTAAAATACTTTGACACTTCTTCACTTTCTATAACAATGGAAATTGGATTTTCTGTAAATATTCCTATTATTGTCAATTTTCCAATTATACCTATTGCTACAAGAGAACCATAAGGAAGATATTTTACTTCTGCTTTTTTTTCATGAAATCTTCTTTCTTTCTTTGCTTTTTTGCTTAATAACTTTTTAACTTTATAACCCATTATCTCTCTTTTAGGCCTATGAATATTTATAAAGTAATTCCGTATATGTTCAGAATATTTTGTAGATTCAGTGACGCCCATAACATAGATAACTTCAGATTTAGGAAAATCAAACTCTTTTTGCCAAGCGGTTTTCATTCCTTTTAGCCCAGCAAAGACTTCTATTTTTGACTCTGCCTTTATTGCAGAAATTCTTTTTAACAAATCAGGAAGTATATCATTATAATCTTTTTCTTGCTTTTCTATTTTTTCCTTTTTTTCTTCTAAATACTCAAGAACTTTTTTTGGATCTGCTGGACTAAAATATTTTATGCCAGATTTCACGATATAAGAAATAAGCCCCTTTTTCTGCAAAGAATCTAGTATCTCATATATTTTTCCTGAATTTAAACCAGATTTTTTAAGAATATTGCCTGTTTTTGATTCTCCTAAGTCTAATAATGCCATATATGTTTTTATTTCATTCTGTGTTAGGCCTATCTCCTGTAAAACTTGCTCTATCATAATAACATATTAATTTCTATAATATATAAATATTTCTCTTTTACTCTACACTTAGTGGGGGATTATCTTTATATATTTCTCGGGTAACCACTATTAAGAGATAAGTCGCAGGAGGCGAAAAGAAAAAATGACATTTAAAAAAGGATTAATTAGTCTTATGGTAGCAGGGACACTTTGTTT
>CAYZMD010000076.1:0-7190 GCA_964479425.1 uncultured Methanosarcinales archaeon
TCTTATGATGGATTATATAGAATTAACGAAACAGGTGCAGAATTTTCTGTTACAGTAAAAATTGGTCCAGGTGGAATATTTCCAGGTGATATGATAATATATTGTAATTCCCTTTTTGATTGTAGTGATACAACTGGTTTTTACATGGATGACGGGGATGGTATCCTTAGTCAAGATGATTTAGTTACAATAGGATATGCAGGAGATGGTGTTAAATATGGACCTATCGGGAAACAATCTTTTAGAATAAAAAAATGGAAATGCGCATATCCTCAGAATGAAAATTTTAATTGTAATAACTGAATATAAATTCCATATTATTTCCATCTAATTATTGAAAAATCAGTAGAAAAACGGTTTTTTAATGTCTTTATGGTTGTTGTATCAAATAATATTTCAATGTAAGTATCAGAGATATCTAATTTTTTATTTTTATTAACATCTTGAAGTATTACTCCAACATGTCCAGTAAAGTATATTATATCTCCAGGATGAATAAGAGAATCTTTACCAAATGTCATGGATTGATTATTATAACAAAATACTCCGTCTTCATTTAAAATAGGTTTATCAACAATGTATTCTGCAAATTTAGGTACAAATAATCCGCCTTTTTTAAAACCACAACTTCCAAAATATGGAACATCCTGGTCAATCTTTCTCCATGCAGCTACTACAAGATCTGCACAATCTGCTCCTATATACACCTCTGATTGATGGAATTTATCTTTATTTTTCCCTCTTTTTGGGCTTGCACTACCCCATATATAGGGTACATTACCATATGAAAGTAGCCAATTAATATATTCATTATCTGTATTCCCTTTTACACAGATCATATGTACTTTTGGTTTAATTCCAATTTTTCCTGTTGATTTTTCGTCAGGTGATGATATTATTTTATTATTATATTTGACTTCCACCTTATATCTCATTGTTCCTGTAATTTTTTTATCTATATTTAAGGGGATAATATCTTTTATTGTTGGCATTACATCTGCATTACATTGCCAATTACCATCCCCAAAGATAGTTGATTTATATTTAATCTTATCCCACCAACCAGGTTGACAATTATCATTACTATAAGATTTTTTAGTTGGCTCAATCTTAAACCATTTTAAAGAGATTTCATCATATTTCGCTAAGTCCCATTCTTTTATTAATTTAGAAGGTATTTTTTTGCCATTAATTTTTATATTCTTAGTATTAGAAAAATAAATTATTTTGTCGTTTATGTTTGCTTTAATAATAGGGTACATTATTACTTTATCGTCGACTGTTGGATATTTTGGAGTGGATGTTGCCCATTTATCATTATTTTGTCTAGACACAATATAAATTTTTTCTAATTCAGGAGCATTTGCTTTAGATTTATCTGTTAAAACTATCTTATTATTATAAACATTTTTTGATTTTTCATTAATTTTTTTGTCTGGCAGATTTATAGAATATAATAAACTAGAAAAAAACATATAACTTAAAGTAAATAAAGTAATGCTAGTCTTGAGTAAAACATTGGAATTTTTTTTAAATTTATGAGTTTTAGGTTCTTCAATTATATCATTAAGTAACATCATTATAGCATAAAGAAGAGTTGCTTATAAACCTTACTGACTTTGTCTCGCAAGAGTAATTAATTAATGCTTTAAGTATTAAATCATAAAAATTATTAAAAGAATATATAGGACCTTCATTACCCTCAATTTATTATTATAGACGATGGAGCTAGCTTTGTTTCAGGAGCAGATATGGGTGGAGGAGCATCTGTCTCGGTTAAATCAACAAAAGGTCATTTTGCACAAACAGTTTTACACGAGTTTGGTCATTCGTATGGGTATTTAAGAGATGAATATGTTTATGATAAGATTCAAGAAGACCAATCAGAGAATGATTGTGATTCTACTATTCAAACTACTATAGATGGACGCCATGGTATTTGGTGTTTGGATTATTGGGAAGAACCAGATGAAGATGATAATGACAAATGTTGGCTTGTAACTGGCCAAGAAGAATATTCATGTGATCCTGAGTTCGTAACTTATTATACTAATACTTTAATTGATGAAAATACGGGAGGAGTACCAAGTTGATTCATACTAGTACTTTTAATCAGAAAAATAGAAAAAGCTTGAGGTAATGAAAAAATGAAAATTAAAAAAGAAATTATTTTGTTGAGTCTTATTTTAATAATTATGAGTATTTTTGTTTATGCACAGCCTTGGAAATCAAGCACATTTAGTGTTAAGGATATAGATTGTGCTCATATTAGCGATCTTTATTCGTTGTCTAAAGATGATGCGTTTGATGTTCCTTGTAAAGGAGAAAAATGTTCTGCTAAATACATTTCTGAAAAAGTTATAGGAGGAGCAAGTTATATTTATTATAACGTGGATGTTGAGTTGTACGATTCTGATCCGGATTCTCTAGTAACTGAGACTTTTTCTTGTAACTGGACTGCTGTAGAAGGGTGGTTTTCTTGGACGAATGTTTGTGCGTGTGCTGACGATAGAGAACCAGGAGAATTTAAATTAGATGGTGAGACTATTGAACCGGGACAGAGAATAAACGTGTTGGATTGGGCTGCTAAAAAAACAAAGAAAAATTCACTTAATCAATAATAGTCCCTAATTAGGGATAACAGGCGAAGCTTTTATAAGCATTCGTCCTTTTTATTCTTTTTATGAGTTATTTAATGAATATGTTTATTTGTTATTTTATAGGTTCATCTATAAATAATATTGAACAAGAAATAGAAAAAAGAAATAATACTCCAATACAAAAACAATTTCGAAGAGTTTGTATGCAATCTATAGAAAATGTATTGGCAGATAAAGATTATGAAGGAGAATATTTAGTCCCTACTTATCATCCTGATGAAGAGATTTCTAAGCATTTGGAGATTATGTGTGGTAAAAATTTTTCAAGATTATTAAGTGAAAAATATTGTTACGATAGTGAAACTGAAGTGATAATACAAGGTAATGATTTTTATTTTAAAACCGATAATATTGAACAAAAACTTTCTATAACTCTGTTTTATTTTGATAAAAATGATAAGCTTGAAATAATAACTTATAGTAAATTGTTAAGTGATGTACAAAAACAAATTAAAGATTATTATGAAACAGGTGACTTTGGTAAAAATTACAAAGTTGAAACACTTCAAGATTATCATAGGATATATCATAAAATACAATTTAATGGAAAAAAATTGTGGTTTAACTATTTCTTGAAAAAATAAAATAGGTTATATCCAATAACTACAAGATTTATTTTTTTGGGAGATTGGTTTTCTGTTTATAATTGTCGCTAATGCAATATCTTTTGGAAATAATACAATAGTAAGTAAATATCCAACAATACTATAGATTGAACCTTTGCCTGGAAAATATTTTCTGTCTTTTACTCTATCAAAATTATGCAACATCATCCCAATAAATGGAATTTTATATTTTCTGCTCATTACAGATAAAAACAAAGAAAAACACAAAAAAATAAACAAATAATATTCATTAATCAAATCATAATAAACTAATGCAGCTATAGTAAGCCCTACAAACATATGAAACAATTGTCTTTTAATTTCTAATTTATTTATCATTTAAACCGTTGGATGTCACATATAATCGATACTATTATATATTAAATAATTAAAAATAGTATAAAAGGGGTCAATAAATTTTATATAATAATGAATAAAAAAACATTAGTATGGATGATTGTATTTGTTCTGTTAGTTGCTATTTCACCATGCCTAAAAATATTAATCAAAGGAGTCACAACATGAAAGAATCCGAAACAATTGAATTTAAAGAATCTTTAACACAGTTAAAGAAAGGAATCATCTCAATAGTTTCTATCCTAAATAAACATAAACGAGGAAAATTAATCTTTGGAATGAAAGATGAAGGTATTGTTAAGGGAATTTCAATGGGAAAAAATACTTTGCGAGATATATCTAAAGCAATATCTGACCACATTGAACCAAAAATATACCCTCTAATTAAAGAAGAAAAGATTGAAGGGAAAAAATGCGTAATAATTAGATTTAAAGGTAAAAACATCCCTTATTTTGCATATGGTCGTGCATACATTAGAACAGCAGACGAAAACAGATTACTATCCAGCAAAGAATTGGAAAGATTGATATTAAAGAAAAATAGAGATAAAATCAATTGGGACAAAGAGGTTTGTAAAGAAGCTAAAATAAGTGACATCAGTGTTAAGAAACTAAAGTGGTTTTTGAAAGGAGCTGATAAAGAATATTATTCTGTTGAAAATTCTCTAGACAAATTGGGTCTGATTAAAAATGGAAAATTGCTTAATACCGCAATGATTCTTTTTGGTAAAAAACCGCAACAGTTTTTTCCAAATGCAAAATTAAGATGTGCTGTTTTTGCAACTGCTAGAACTTCCCTTATTGTTGATAGACAAGAATTTGAGGGAGATTTATTCCATTTGATTGAAAAAGCCGAAGAATATATTCTTAAAAACATTCATATCGGTATGAGGTTAGAAGGAATGCGTAGAGTTGATGTTCCTGAAATTAACAAAGAAGCATTTAGGGAAGCAGTAATTAATGCTTTTTGCCATAGAAATTATTATCTTTATGATTCTGTAAACATTGCTATTTTTAAAAACAGAATAGAAATTAGAAGCCCGGGTAGTTTGTATGAAGGATTAACCATTGAACAAATTAAGAGAGAGATGATATCTAAAAGAAGAAATGAAATAATTGCTAATATGTTTCATGAAGTTCATTTTGTAGAGAAATGGGGAAGGGGTATAGATTTAATTCTTTCAAAAGAGCCTGATACTAATTTTAAAGAAGTAGCAGATATATTTATTACTACATTTAAGAGGAAGAAAATAGAAAATATAGATGAAAAAAAAATAGAAACTGTGGGGAAAACTGTGGGGAAAACTGTGGGGAAAACTGTGGGGAAAACTGTGGGGAAAATTCTTGCTTTAATTAATGAAAATTCAAAAATAACACGAGAAGAACTCTCTATAAAAACAAGACTTACAATAAGAGGTATTGAATGGAACCTAAAAAAACTCAAAAAAGAAGGCAAGATAAAAAGAATTGGTCCAGCAAAAGGCGGACATTGGGAAGTAAAAATAAAATGAATAAGAAAACATTAGTATGGATGATTGTGTTTGTTCTGTTAGTTGCTACAGTATCTGCAGCATCTGTTTCTGATTTACAAAAGCAACTTAAAAAAAATAAATTCACTCGAGGAAGTAAATCAAGAAATTTGTTAAAAGAGCTTGTAAAAAAAGAAGGTTTAGATGAAAGATGGATTATTAATGAGTATAGTAAAGATTTTAAGAAAATGAAATTTCTTATTGATAATTTACCTCGTGGTAAAGAAACTCTTGGAAGTAAAACTCTAGATAGAGGTAAGCAAAATTTGAGAAAAGTTTCTTTTCGCAATTTAATTAACTTATTAAAAAAATTAAAAGGCAACAATTATGATCGAGTTATACCTTTGATTTTAAAAGATCGTACTGCGCGTGGAAACTTAGTTGATAAAGATTCAAAGGCATTTTTGAAATATATTGATAGACTAGCACAGAAAGTATCTTCAGATTATTCGACTATTTATGAAAAAGTTGTTAAGGCTCACATAAGTCACAATCGTTTGCCTAGGTTATTGAGAGAGTTTGGAAGGTATGTCCATAATTGTAAAAAAATTCATAATTATAAAAAAGAAGAGGATAAATTAGTTGACTCTTTTGAGTCTGTGATTAAAGATAGTAATAAAAAAATAGTTCAAAGAGAATTAAAGCTTTATCTTTGCAATATAAAAAAGGATGGCAAAACACCCGGCAATAAGATGTTAGAATTAGGAGAAAAATATAACATTAATTTTAATGAAATTCAGCAGGATGAATGCCCTAATTATAATATGCTGAGTTCATTACCTTCAGAAACACAAAAAATAGAATATGCATTTACAGTGCAAACTCCTGGAACATATGAATTTAATATTTTTACAGCTGGTGCTGAATTAATACAAAGCATAAACCTTGCAGCAGGGGATTTAAAATTAATCGTACCTTATGATATTGAAGATGCAAGTATTAATGAATTAACAGCCATAATTGATTGGACTCCTAAATATGGAATAGAGCTTAATGATGAAAGAGTAAAAACAGTAAGAAGAGACATATTATCATGATTAAAAAGAATTTACTTTGGATGCTAGTATTTATTTTACTAGTTGGTACTACTTTTTCTCAGCAGTTAGATCCACAAGAAATCACAGAAGTAGATCTTGGCATTTCTAATGATGATATGACTCAGGCTTTGGATTGTGGTAAAATTGGAAAAGGTTATGATACTGTTGTTACGAAAGAATGTGTTACTTGTACAGATATAAGGTCGGGAAAAGATGTTTCAGAAAAATGTAATGATGTAATTGGGTGTAAATTTTCAAAACATCTTGTTTCTTTCTTTTCTGGAGGTTATTATGAAGAACAGACTTCATGTTTTTATTCTGAATGCAGTTTAATAAATAATAAAGATGATTGTTTATCAGGTGGGTGTGGATGGGATAATGAATGTATTCCTTGTGGTAGTAGGTTTGCTCCTATTAGACCATCAGTAGACAAACCCATATATAAACCTACGTTTGAAAACTGTCCTGATGGTTGTGCATCTCCTCTTAGGGCGCAGGGTACTAAGCGTCCATGTCGTCCGGCGGATCCTTGTTATAATTTAGATGAAAAATCTTGTGTGGCTAGTTCTGATTGTGGTTGGAGCCCAACTACTCATAATAGTGTTTTTGCATATAGTTGTGTTACTTGCTCAGAAATTTCTACAAACACTGGAGATTCCTACTGTTCTTCTTTTAAAGGATGTAAAATTGATCCTAAAAGTAGAAATTGTAAAAAAGATCATTGCATTGCTCTGGATAAATGTGGTTGCTCTAATGGTGATGAATGTGGTTGGGATGATAGTAATAAGATATGTATTACTTGTTCAGATTACGATTGGTTAAGTTCTTATCATCCGCCGTCTGATACTTGTGAATATCATAAAGATACAAAAAAATATTTACCAATTTCGATGCAAGACAGAATTGTTCCTGATGATTGTGAATATGACCCTGAAGAAGTAGTAGAAGAAGAAGAAGAAGTAGAAGAAGAAGAAGAAGTAGAAGAGGAAGAAGAAGTAGAAG